>NZ_JACHFR010000001.1:600000-900000 GCF_014202035.1 Treponema rectale | reverse complement strand
TTGTAGTTAGTTTTCAGATATTCAGAAGATTTATATGCGTCTATCAAAGTTTCAAGGTGCTTTGATTTTTCGATACGCGAGAGTACAAGAATAATGTTTTCTTTTTGCAAGTGTAAATCTTCTATTCCAGTAACAGCAGGGTAGCAAACTTTTGTAGCTGTATTAAGCTTTTCATCGTTAATTCCTTGCCAGATTCTCTTAAAATGTTTTTCTGTAAACTGTGAATTTGGTAAAAAAAGGTCATATGCCTTTATGTAAGCCTTGTCTTTCTGTTTTTCATACCAGATTACCAGCGGATTGGAACCTTTTTTCTGAAGTGCAATTGGTTTTGTCGGAAAATGTACAATATGAATATTCTTTTTTGCCTTGAAGACATAATTTCCACGAGAGCAGTAAAAAAACAAATCAAACTTTTTGGAAATCGAAACAAGACGTTTTCTTAGCAAAATTGTTCCTATTTTGTTAGATTTATTTGCTGGAACAGAAATAAAATCTGCTCTTGCACTGTCAATTTGAGTACCGTATTTTTTATTCGAAAGAGTAATAAAGTCTTCTGAAGACAATGCATCTTCTTTTTTGTAGCATTCGCTTATAAAAGAAATATGTGCTGTAGGATAAATTTGCTGTAAAGTGTAACAAAGTTTTACAGTGTAGCTTTCCGTTCCTCCGGTATTGTAGAGAATGTCGTTTATGTAAAGACCAATTGTATTAATTTCTTTCATGTTTTTATTGATTTACAGAAAATTATTATAATGTAATGAAAAATAATTGTCAAAGAATTGATATGTGTTAAAGCGAATACCAATTATCAATTTTTTTACATACCTTATCAATCCATAAACCTTTTTTGAAAACTGTATTGTCAATTAAAAGTATTCTGATTGCTTCAATAACACTGCAAATAAAGAATACAAGTATAACAACAGAGAGTAAATAGATTGGATATGTATTTAAAATAGAATGTTTTCCTATCTTAAATAGTCT
Source organism: Treponema rectale (assembly GCF_014202035.1). Taxonomy (NCBI): domain Bacteria; kingdom Pseudomonadati; phylum Spirochaetota; class Spirochaetia; order Treponematales; family Treponemataceae; genus Treponema; species Treponema rectale. The sequence goes on along the minus strand of NZ_JACHFR010000001.1, from coordinate 899,016 downwards.
GCAAAATAAAAATGGTTCATTTTTATTAAAATACATTAATGGATTTTCATGGATAATGTATATTCCTAATGTAGTTTTTGCAATAAAATTTATAATTCTATTTTTAAATTTCCAATATTTCTTTGCAAAGAAAAATAAACTGATTGCAAAGATATAAGCTGGAAAATAGCGCATTGTAATTCTGGAAGATAGATTTCTTATTCCAAATCTAAATGTAAGCCAGTCGAAAAGAAAAATAAAAAGAATACATGTTGTAAAAATAATGATTACAAATAATTCAGGCTTTCTTTCTATAACGTTATTTTTTTTTCTTTTTAAATATGCCGTAAAGAGAAATAGATATGTAAATTCTCCAATTTCTTTTACGTTTTCCTGTAAAAAAAACATCATAAATCCTGGAACCACAATGGATAAGACTAGAATAATTTTACCTAGTGCAATATCCGGAATGCTTTTAATTAATTTTTGAAGTATAGGCACTAGCAGATAAAAATTCAAATACTGGCGTATAAACCAGTATTCTGTCCATTGATAAATTGGTGTTAGAAAAGCTTTTATAATCTGTTTAGGGCCAAAATGTTCAATGTTAAAAATCTTAAATGTAAAGCAAATTATCAGAGAATACAATAATGTCTGTGCATAAATCATTATTACTTTCTTAAAATGAATTCCATTTGCGTCGCATAAAAAGTATGAAGAAATTACAATGAAAATGCAGACCCCTAATTGTCCCCAGCTGGCGAAAAGAACATTTGTAATATATCCCGACGTAAAGAAAGTAGAAACAGTTGGTACGGGTGCTGTACCACCATGCTTAACGGCATGAGAAGCAACAATCATAAGCATCGCAAGAATTCTTAAGAATTCAAAATTAGAAAACCTCTGTTCTGTTTTGTTCTGTTCTGTGTTATTTATTTCTTTCATAATTCTTTATTTGTTATATTTATTTAAGATACGTCTCTGTTTTCTCTGTAATGATAGAGCTTGACAGGAGTTGCAACGACTTTATTTGCAAAATAAAACAATTTACAGGAAATAATAGGATCTTCACCGACATTTATTCCCTCTACCCATTTTATGTTGTTTTTTAAGAATAAATCTCTTCTGATAAGACGAGTCCACGAGGTTACAGGAAACTCATGATTTAAAAGTCCTTTTACATAATCGTAAGATTCTGGCGGTGTAAAATCAAAAAAAGAAGTTACAATATCTGCATTTTCTTTTTCGGCAAGATTTGCGAGTGTCTCTGCATAATTTAATTCGCACCAATCATCACTGTCGAGGTGCAGACAATATTTACCTGTTGCAACTTCTAGAGCAGTATTTCTTGCCCCGGCAACACCTTTGTTATAATTATGACTGATTATTTTTATTGAAAGATTATTATATCTTGAAGTAACTTTATTAATAACTTCAAGAGAGTTAGCTGTTGAACAATCATTTACTATGATGAATTCACATTTGTCAGCGATTGTCTGATTATATAGAGACTCAAGACACTGCTTTAAATACAGAGATGTGTTATAAACTGGTAAACAGATTGAAACTAAAGGTTCCATAACGTAATAAATCCGCTTAAAGTTAAATGTACATTAGATTTCTTGTTTGTTCAATAATTAGAAAGAGTCCTGTAAAGATTAGGGTTTATTTTGATTATTTTTTACTATATAATTGGAAATATGAAACAAAAATCATTAAAAACAAATGCTTTTTTTTCTTTTCTAAAAGCTTTTATGGATATTGTTTTTCCTGTTATATCTTTTCCTTATGCTTCACGTATTCTTTCACCGGCAGGAATCGGTCGTATAAATTTTTCAAATTCTATAACAGCTTATTTTGCGATGATTGCAGGATTGGGTGTCACTACTTATGCAACTAGAGAAGTTGCAAGAATCCGTGAAAATAAAAATGAGTTGAATAAATTTTGTAAGGAAATACTCATAATTAATTTTTTTTCAAGTATTGCGGCCTATGTTTTGTTTGCATTTTCTTTGATATTCGTTAGAAAATTTGACAGCTACAGGATATTGCTTATCTTGTCGTCATCAACAGTTTTATTTAGAGCTCTTAGCATGTCCTGGTTCTATGCTGGTTTTGAAAACTTTAAACTGATAACAATCCGTACAACTGTTTTTCAGGTAATAAGTTTAGTTTTTCTTTTTGTTTTTGTACGTGAGTCTTCTGATTTAGTGGAGTATATGATTTTTGGGCTTATTACTCCTATAGGTTGCAATGCGTTTAACTTTATTTATGCAATGAGACTTGTAGATTTAAGATGTAAATGCAGGTTGGAATTTAAGAAACACCTTAAACAAATGTTTGTATTTTGGGGAATGTCTTTTGTAACTACAATATATGAAACGCTTGATTCTTCTTTTTTGGGATTTTTATCAACTGACAGCGAAGTTGGATATTATTCTGCAGCAATAAAGATAAACCGTATGGTTCTTATGCTTCTTGTTTCTATCAGTGGAATTTTGCTTCCTAGATTATCTCTTTATGCTGAAAAAAAAGATGATTTGAGTTTTTATAGGCTTATTCATAAAAGTTTCGGGATAAACTTCATCATTGCGTTTCCATGTGCTGCAGGTCTCTTTGTTCTTTCAGAACCTATAGTACGTCTATTTAGTGGAGAACAATATCTGCCTGCAGTAGTTTTAATGCAACTTATGACACTTTTGGTTCCTATAATTTCATTGAGTAATCTTATAGGAGGACAGATTCTTCCTGCTCTAAAAAAAGAGAAGTTATGTTTTATCTCTTATATTACAGGTGCATCTGTTAATCTTGTATTTAATTCTGCTTTGATTCCATTGTTTGGTGCATTTGGGGCTGGAATTGCCTCTGTAATAGCAGAGTCCTGTGTTCTTTTGGTTCAGTTAGTATTTTTTGCAAAAATATCATCTGAACCAAAAATATCCAGTGATGTTATAAAGAATTTGTTGCATTCACTTTTCTCAACTTTGATAATGAGTGTTTTTGTTTTTTTTGTAATGCGAATTACTGAAGGCTTTGGCCTTGTGTTGCAGATTTTTATTTCTATCTTTGCTGGTTGTATTGTGTATTGCATATCGCTTTTACTATTGAGAAATTCTTATATTCATGAGTGGATCGGAATTATACGTAGTACAATTAGAAAAAAATATTGAAAAAAATCGTTTTTATATGTGAAACCTATATTTTTAATGTGTTCTATATCAAAAAATTATTATGTCAGCTAGTTGTATTCAGATAATGGAATTACTTTGTGAAAACTTTCTGTAAAGTCCTAAAAAGTAGGCACTGTGATAAAATAAAAATAAACATAGGAGTCTATTTATAGCAGGATGCTGAAATAGAAGAGCATCTGATGTATGGCAAATTCTTCTTAAATTTGATAGGATTTAGGGGAATGACTACTTCCAAAGACAGACTCTTCTTCATTAAAACATTTGTATCTATCTTACTTAATTCCCTTTTCAATCTCCAGAACTTCTTCCACGGTGAGCCCGCAGCCTTGAGCAATCTGCTCAGGAGTAAGGACTTTCATTAAAAGCAGATTTCTGGCAGTTTCCCGGGCTTTTTCATTTTTACCTTTGATTTCGCCTGCTTTTAATCCCTCGATGCGTCCTTCCTCACGTCCTTCCTCACGGCGGTTTCTGTCGTATTCTTCCTGATCAAATTCTGTAAGGGTCATGTTCAGTATCTCCATTTTCTGCTCTAAAAAAAGACCGTCTAAAAGATTCTTTTTAATTGCAGAATCAACTGCTGCATTGACGGCTTCCTTTGTGGTCATGGTAAGCTTGTTCTTCCTTACTTCTTCCACGTACCAGGAATAATCATACAATGATTTACATTTTTTTTGAAGTTCATAATTATGGGACAGGTTAATGTTGTACATGGTGGCAGTCCATTCAAAGTCTCCTTTTTCTGTTTTACCTTCAAAGGAATCTGACAGCCTGAGTTTTACAAGGTCAGGTGTATTTTTGGTTCCGTTGTAAAGAACTGCAAAGCGTGGAGCAGGAATCATAATTTTCTTTGTACCGTAGATATCCTTTTTTTCAAGGGCAAGGTGCCTCTGGTAAAGCTGGGCAAAATACATAAAACCTCTTAACGGCATGTTCGGATTATAGCTGCTTTGCTGCTCATAAAGATTCATCTGGTCATCAATGACAAAGGAAATGTCGTTTTTCATGGTGACGTAGATAATGTTTTCAATGGTAGTAAGTGAGATATCCCTTATGTCAGTATGGTTTGAATTATTCAGGGCATTGTAGAGGGAAAGCAGGCGCTTCATGCTGTCTTCCGTTCCGCTGCCGAAAATGAACTTAAAGAGCCTGTCCTTATACTGCCTCTGTACCGGGTGTCCGCTGCTGATAAAGGAGCCTTCGCTGCTTTCTGAAAAACTGATTGTATTTTTGGAATCCATCATTTTTACCTCGTGAATATGTAAATCTACAGAAAATCCCTGCATATATATATTTGCATTGATTTTCATAAATCCACACAAATGGAGGAAAAATAATAAAAAAAATTAAAAATAATACTTTATGCCTAACTCGGGATGAAAGTTAAAAAATGTTTCTTTATTTGAATAGTCAGCATATTCGATTGCGGATAAAGTAAAACTGGCAGTAAGCTGAAAATTTGTTTTTATATAATATATCTGGTTAATTCCGAAACTGATATAAGTTTTATATTTTGCCCTCCAGTTTTTTGATTCCTCTAGTGAAGTACCAATACTTTTAGAAAGTATATAGTTATTATCAGGGCAATGTCTGTGTCCAAAAATCATTGTTGAACCTTTTTGATAGTATATTCTCAAGCCAAGAAACTGACTGTTGCCCGCATATCCGCTTCCGGCTCCGAGAATTTGTCCTCTATTAGTATATCCTTGAGTGATTTTACTATGAGTATAATAACCTCCATACTGCCATTCAAATTGAAAATCCTGTGACATTTCAAAATTACTGAATTCAAATATGAGTTCTCCAGTAATCTTTTTTGAAAGATAAAGATTTAATGATTTCTTTAATCCAAATGTATAGATTGCAGTGTGGAAAGGATTGGAAATTTTTTTATCAGTATAGTCATCGATGCCGACTTCTCCATAAAATTCAAATCCTGCTGATGGAAATAACCAGTCCATGTAAACTGCAAATTTCTGGTCTTCTCCATCACCAGTTGTGTCATTTCCATGAGAAATTTTAAATAGCCTTCCAATGTACTTAAGGTTTTTACTATTCCATGTTGTCATGAAAATTCTGTTTATTCCCAAAGTAAGTCCTTCTAAAAATGAAGGAGAGTAGGATAAGGAAATACCGGTGAGCATTCTGTAATCATTGGATTTATTACTGTCAAAATAATCTGATTCTTCAAGTCTTCCAGTCCACAGCCTTGCTTCAATAAAGCCTGCATCTGCATTTATAATTGGAAGCACAAGCCGGGTTTTTCTTAAGCCCAGGTCTAACTTTGGATATCCTCCGGCATTATTGCTTCCCAGCATTGGATTGAGCCATGCAGGTCCAAGCCATGGATTTTGTGTTCCGAAACCAAGTGTAAACGTGTTCCATGAATAGCGGATTTCACTTTCTCCCCAGTCAAAGTTCCAGAAAGAGGTATCGCCGAATCTTTGAGGAAGGTCGATTGAAGCACTTGCACTGTCTCCCGGTTCTCCCCAGAAGTAGGACCATATACTGCCGTATGTGCCGGGAAGCGTGTCAAAGTTAAGATTCTGGCTCCAGCACAATTGAGGCTTAAATGTTGCTTCAAGACCACAGCATTCAATTCTTGCACCTGCAGAAAAACTGGTGTTGTATCCTTTTCCCTGCCATAAGGCTCCGTCATTTTGACCATAAGGTGCTGTCGTGTTGTATGAGTTGTACCATTCAGGACCGTAGACTTTTACTGAAACAGATTTCTTGATTCCCTTAGTAAACCAGTTTGAACTTGGCTTCTGTGATTGCCATAAAATTTTTGTTGTTCCAAGATTGTTTTTTTCCCATATACTTTCATTGATTGAATTTTCTGAATACTCCCACACAGAGTCACTGAGAGTTCTGTATCCGACTGTAGGGCGTTCTGTTGTTCCTGTGAGGGAAAGAAAATCAAAATACTCTTCTTCTGTTGATTTTAATGGAACTTGTGCGTATAAAAAATGATATGAAAATATTGCAGCAGCAAGAGTAATGAATGATGCTCTTAAATTAATTCCACACATATAATGTTATTATATTGAAGAAAAATAACATACACAACGTTTACTCTTGAGTATATTTAATATTTAGTACTTCATTCAGTTTAAGACCTGTTGCTTGAGCAATCTGCTCAGGAGTAAGTACTTTCATTACAAGAAAGTTTCTGGCAATTTCCCGGGCTTTTTCATTTTTACCTTCTTCACGGCGGTTTCTGTCGTATTCTTCCTGGTCAAATTCTGTAAGGGTCATGTTCAGTATCTCTATTTTCTGGTGCAGAAAGAGACCGCTCTGAAATAAATCCCCAGGAGCGGTGCCTTCAAAAAAAACATCGTTTTCTTATTTTATAGTTTTTTCAATCTCCAGAACTTCTTCCAAGCTGAGCCCGCAGCCTTGAGCAATCTGCTCAGGAGTAAGGACTTTCATCACAAGAAAGTTTCTTGCATTTTCCCGGGCTTTTTCATTTTTACCTTCTTCACGACCTTCCTCTCGGCGGTTTCTGTCGTATTCTTCCTGGTCAAATTCTGTAAGGGTCATGTTCAGTATCTCCATTTTCTGCTGTAAAAAAAGACCGTCTAAAAGATTTTTTTTAATTGCAGAATCAACTGCTGCATTGACGGCTTCCTTTGTGGTCATGGTAAGCTTGTTCTTCCTTACTTCTTCCACGTACCAGGAATAATCATACAATGATTTACATTTTTTTTGAAGTTCATAATTATGGGACAGGTTAATGTTGTACATGCTTGCAGTCCATTCAAAGTCTCCTTTTTCTGTTTTACCTTCAAAGGAATCAGACAGCCTGAGTTTTACAAGATCAGGTGTATTTTTAGTTCCGTTGTAAAGAACTGCAAAGCGTGGAGCAGGAATCATAATTTTCTTTGTACCGTAGATATCCTTTTTTTCAAGGGCAAGGTGCCTCTGGTAAAGCTGGGCAAAATACATAAAACCTCTTAACGGCATATTAGGATTATAGCTGCTCTGCTGCTCATAAAGATTCATCTGGTCATCAATGACAAAGGAAATGTCGTTTTTCATGGTGACGTAGATAATGTTTTCAATGGTAGTAAGGGAAATGTCCCTTATGTCAGTATGGTTTGAATTGTTTAGGGCGTTGTAGAGGGAAAGCAGGCGCTTCATGCTGTCTTCCGTTCCGCTGCCGAAAATAAACTTAAAGAGCCTGTCCTTATACTGCCTCTGTACCGGGTGCAGTTCAGTAAATGTATCCGATGTTTCTGTCATTTTATTTCCTCTTTTTCTGATATGTGCAGAAAATCCCTGCATATATATATTTGCATTGATTTTCATAAATTCACACAAATGGAGGGAAAAAAGGGGCTGTCCAATAAGTATGAGTCATTGCCGTGCTCGACACGGCAATCTCTTATATTGTAATTAAATAGATTTTCGGGTCGGAGCCCGAAAATGACATTTTTTGAACTTATTGGGCATCCCCATTACCGTTCTTTTTGACTTGTTCCATACTTCTGTTCCAGGAAGCGATAAATTCAAACTTTTCTGAAATTCTTCGTACTTTTATTTTAAGAAAAACGGGGTGAAAATTATCACAACCAGTCGGAAAGTTTTTTTAAGATTTTAACTTTCTGGAAAAATTTGGAGGAATTTATGAATCGTTTTATGAAGGGAATAGCTCTTACGCTTATGGCGGGTGCAGCTGTCGGAATGATTGCCTGTACGGATAATTTCAATGTTGATGATTCACAGGAAATTGCAGCTGTTTCTCGTTCTGTTTATGCAGGTACAAATGGGAGTGTTTCCGTTACGGAAATGAACAATGGAAATCTTACTGTTTCTTATAATGCGGGAAGTCAGAAAAATTTTGTTCGCCTTTATGTCAGTGAAGGTAATGGGACCGGTCTTGTTCTTGCAAATCAGGATATGAACTACAGTAACGGTGTATATACCTACAGCTTAAATCATCCTACCTTCACGGATGATTCAGAGATTTATGTAGGTGTTCTTGTAAATGACGGCGGTGTAGAAAAAATGGTTCCTCAGGGAAGTCTCTCAGATTCAACTTCATGGACGAGAATTACTTACGGTGTAGAAACCGGTTCAGGCAGTTCAGAAGCAGAATTCTCAAGTTCAGATAAATATACCATCGTTGCAAAATGTTCCGGAAAGGGACTTGATGTTGCAGAATGGTCAGAAACTCACGGAACAAACATCCAGCAGTGGGGACTGGGAGATAATCAGGCTAATCAGCAGTGGATACTTGAAAATGCAGGCGACGGCTACTATGCAATTGTATCCGTTCACTCAGGGTATTGTCTTGATGTAGCAGACTGGGGTACAGAAGACGGTGTAAACGTTCTTCAGTGGGATAATAACAAGACTGCAAATCAGCTCTGGAAATTTGAAAGTCAGGAAAACGGTTATTATAAAATAACAAACAAACATTCAGGCAAGGTTCTTGATGTTTCTGCAGCTTCTACAGAAGACGGTGCAAATGTTCAGCAGTGGACATGGAACGGAACGGATGCACAGCTCTGGGCAGTTTCAAAAGCAGGAACTTCATCTGATTCCGAAGATTCTGATAACGGAACGGGAACAAATCCTGACATCGGATTGTCTGGAACACTTGCAGTAACAGAATCTGAAGCTGCAGCAGCTTATTCTTCACTTGCAGCTCCAAAAGACAGCGGATATGTTTCATTTACATTTGAAAATGTTACAAACGGAAAATTCAAGAATAATGAAATCTTTATCGTAGTTCTTTATCAGAGAAATGACGGTATTTATTACTGGGGACGTCCGGATGGAACTTACAAGGCTGTCGGTGCTAATGAATACTGTGACAATTATTCTTATACGATAGAAGATAACAATGGAATTAATGGATGCAGAGTATTTAATATTCCAAAAAATACAAACGGTGCACGTATCTTCTATTCTTACGGTTCAAAGATGAGCATTCATGGTCCTGAAAACGGAGTTGGTGTTGTATTCCCGTCGATAGCTAATACTAATGATCCTGACTACAACAAATATTATGACTGGCTCGAATATACAATCCGTGATGACGGTGTAACATGGGTAAATACAACACAGGTAGACCAGTTTGGATTCCCGGCTCTTATTACAGCTTACGCATCAAACGGCTCAGTTCGTTCAAACGGAGACGGACTGTTTACACAGACTGGTGTAACAGCTTCCCGTGATGAAGTTTATGCAGCTTATAAAAACTACATGGCAGCAAAAGGTGTTTCAGGAGATTTTGACTGTCTTGCAGAAGAATACCGTATTGTATGTCCTGGAAAATCAAGCAAGTTCAACAAAAATTATTTGGACGAATATATTAATGAAGTATGGAATTACTGGACAACACACAGTACAACTGTAAGACATGCTCAGGGTAAGTTCACTCTTACAAGCGATGGAACAAATCTGAAGTTTTACTGCACAGAATCTTATAATCCTGCAATGTGCTCCGTTGGCGAAACTTACTATGTATACGGCAAGCCGACAACAGAACAGGCTTTTGAAGGATCCGGTTGTCTTGCAACAGATACAAAGGGTAACGGTATGGAACCTGCACTTCAGGCATGGGTATGTGCAGCTCTTAACCGCCATGTAGCAACAAGTAGTGATGATCCTGCATGGGGATTTACAAGTGCACCGGCACCTGCAAATTACAATGCAGCTTATTATCAGGGTGGTGCTGCAAACTATTATTCCGGATTCTGGCACAGCATCAGTACCAACAACGGTCTTGCATACGGCTTCTGCTATGATGACGTACATGAACAGTCTTCAACAACAGTTGTAATTGACTGCCAGAAGATCTGGGTAAGACTTGGTTTCTAATCATTTTGATTGAATCTTTACTATAGAAGAAAGGCCGCAACGTTGAGTCGCGGCCTTTCTTTTTTATCCGGGTATTAAAAATCTGTAAAACAGCGGTATCAGGATTTTAAGCGCCGGCGGCACCTGATTCGACGTATTAATTCTGAATGATTAAAATTATCAGTCTCTGCTGAATATGTCCCTGGTGTAAATTTTTTCCTGACAGTCAGACAGTTCCTGTGACATTCTGTTTGCAAGAATTATGTCACATTCTTTTTTAAAGGAATTAAGATCATGTTCAACATGGAATTTCTCAAATGAATCTTCCTTCAGTGTCGGTTCATAAATGATTACGTTTACACCTTCACCCCGGAGAAGTTTCATTACATCCTGAATTGAACTTTGCCTGAAGTTGTCGCTGTTAGCTTTCATTGTCAGACGGAAAACTCCGACTGTAGAAGGTTTCCTGCTCAAGATGTGATGTGCAATATATTCCTTGCGGGTTCTGTTCGAATCAACGATAGCTGTCATAAGGTTCTGCGGAATATTGGCATAATTTGCAAGAAGCTGTTTGGTATCTTTTGGAAGACAGTATCCTCCGTATCCGAAACTTGGATTGTTGTATCCGTCTCCGATACGCGGGTCAAGACAAACTCCGTTTATTATTGCAGCCGTATTAAGATCATGTGTTTCTGCATAAGTATCAAGTTCATTGAAATAACTTACGCGGAGAGCCAGGTATGTGTTTGCAAAAAGTTTTATGGCTTCTGCTTCAGTAGTTTGTGTAAAGAGGGTAGGAATATCTTTTTTTATAGCACCATTCTTTAGAAGTCCTGCAAAAATTTCAGCCTTTTCTTTTAATTCAGGTGTGTCTTTAAGGTTTCCTACAACAATTCTTGAAGGATAAAGGTTGTCATAAAGTGCATGACCTTCCCTTAAGAATTCCGGAGCAAAGAGAATGTTTTTAAGATTAAACTGTTTACTTATTGATTCCGTGTAGCCTACAGGAATTGTTGATTTAATTACGATTACTGCCGACGGGGAATATTTCTGTACAAGCTGAATTACAGCTTCTACGCTTGAAGTATCAAAATAATTTTTTGCCGGATCGTAATTAGTCGGAGTAGAAATTATTACAAAGTCTGCTCCGGTATAAGCTTTTTCTGCATCAGTCGTAGCGGTTAAATTTAATTTTTTTGAAGTGAGATATTCTTCAATTTCTTTATCCCGTATAGGGGATTTTTTTGAATTAATGAGATCAACTTTTGACTGAATGACATCAACAGCAAAAACTTCGTTATGCTGGGCTAATAAAACTGAAAGGGAGAGGCCTACATAGCCTGTTCCTGCAACTGCGATTTTCATAGTTCCTTTATTGTAACAGAATACGGATTTTTTTGCTACTTGATGATAAAGTTGTGTTTATGGCAAAATAAATTCAGATTGAAAAAAAATTGACAAGTCTAATTTTATTTTTTCCTCCATAAATTCTTACAACTTGAAAGGTGAGTTTTTCTTTCAATCAATTAAAGGAAATTAGAAGAATGAAGAAAAGATTTACCGAAGGACAGATTGCAAAAAATAATTCAGAAATACAAAGGAGAAAATCGTGTATCTGAAATCGCTCTGAAAGCCGTTTGTTCTTGAGTAATACAGCTTACATCCCCAGCCTCTTTTTCCATGCAGTTAAGCTGTACCCAGCCGGTAAGTCTTTTTTATATGCCTTTATTGTTTTTGCATGGAATAAAATCTTTATGCAGCTGCAAGGCAAAATCAATGGCAGTTTGATATAAATAAATGATTGCTTTTTTTGCTTATAGAATTCATTCAGCTGCCGAAGCTGCGTATTCAGTTTTTCACCGTCTGTATTTAAAATGAAGTCCGGTCCCTGCAAAAAATCCCTGAAAGCCTTCATTAAGAAAGGAAAGGCTTTTCTTTTTTTAAGGGCTTTCAGTGTAAGGTGCATTACAAAAACTGTCACTGTTTTAATTATAAGTAATTTTCTGCAGAACATTGCATTTGTAATAAGCCTGTTTCTGATTAAATAATAGTGAAGGTACGGAGAGTCTTTTCCTGTGAATTCCTGATGCCATACAGAAATTCCATTCAGGAAGATAAACTTATTTTTGAAATTCCTTATTCCGTATTCTATGTCATCAAGTTTTATAAAAAAAGGAACCGGAAGATTATTTTCATCAAGTTTGCTCAGAGGATAACAGCAGAACCACCAGGCATTAAAGTCTGCTTTTTTTTCTCTGGTATTTAGAATAATATTTTTTTCGCTGCTTAAATCCAGAGAGTTTCCGAAAGAAGATATTGTCAGAAAATTATATTTGGCTCCGTTTTCATATTGAATGCAGGGACTGTTAAGGTTAAGCATAGCTCCGCCAATAGCATTGTCTTTGTATTCTGTTTTCAGAAGTGATAAAAAAGAACTGATTTTTTCAAAAAGTTCCGGCATAAAATTTATGTCATCGTCCATTAAAATTATGTGAGAAAATTTGTTATCTTTAGATAAAGTATGGTTAAGTTTATGTACTTCTATCATTCCTCTGGTAAAACCACCGGAACCGCCAAGATTTTTATTAGGAATGATTTTTATCTGCTCATTATTTATAAGTTCTGAATTAATTGTATTTCCATTGTCTATAATGAATACAGACATTTTTTTTTGATTCAGTATTTTTAATTTTGAAAGCTTTTCTGCATTTTTATAAACAAAGTTTTCACGTTTGAATGTACAGATTACTGCTGCCAGTTTTACAGAATCAGGTTTTACTTTTTCCGATGTACAATACCATGCAGCATTGTCTATTATTTCTTCATAATTTTTTTTGTCTGATTTATTGTCTGAAATATAAACCGGGTAGAGAAGGCCTCCCTTTAGTTTTTCCAGATTTACATTAAAGCTAACCTGAGAATTTTTGTTTATTTTTTTTATATCTAAAACTTCTTTTTTTAATTTATTCCTTTTAATATATGAATGAATTAATTCAACAGTACCGGATTCTTTCAGCGTCATGCATAATTGTATCTGATTAATATCTGTGTATTTTTTATAGGCATCTATGCTAAAACTGTTAAAGTAAGTTCCAAATGAAATTTCCTTATCTTCTTCCCTTAAAAACAATGGTATTGAATTTTCAGGTGCATTATCGGGAGAAGAAAATGAAAAGAGTTTTATGCCTGAAGTTGTTTCCATACTTTTTATCCGATCATTTTACTGTAAGTTTCACAGACTTCATTTATATCACCGAAAGCTTTCATTTTGCCTTTTTCAAGAACCATTGCTTTGTTACAGACAGCTTTGACTGTATTAATTGAATGTGAGACAAATAAAACTGTTACGCCTGAATCAAACATTGACTGTATTTTTGTAAGACATTTTTTCTGAAATTTTGCGTCTCCTACACTTAGAACTTCATCAAGAATAAGAATGTCCGGCTGAACGATTGTACATATTGCAAAACCGAGCCTGCTTCTCATTCCGCTGGAATAATTTTTTAATGGTACGTCTATAAATTCATTCAGCTCACTGAAATCTACGATTTCATTATATTTCTCTTCAAGAAATTTTTTACTGTAACCTAATATTGCTCCATAAAGAAAAATATTTTCCCGTCCTGTGTACTCAGGATCAAAACCGGCTCCAAGTTCAAGAAGGGGAGCAACAATTCCGTTAACATTAACTTCTCCGGAACTTGGTTTATATACTTGAGCAATTATTTTAAGAAGGGTACTTTTTCCGGCTCCGTTCATTCCTAAGATTCCCAGACGGTCACCTTTGTGAAGTTCAAAACTGATGTCGTTTAATGCATTAAATTCATGATATTTTAACTTACCCTGAACCAGTTTGATGAAATAATCTTTCATCGTTGTAATTTTTTCTTTACCGAGATTAAATTTTATACTTACGTTTTTTACGCTGACTGTAACGTCGTTATTATCTGTTTTTTCCATGCCTGTAAAATCCTAAAGATGAAGTATGAATTTATCTTTGTTTGCCTTAAAGAAAAGAAGACCTGCTGTATTTGTTCCGATTCCCCATATAAGGGCTGTCAGACAGTATTTTATATTAAAGGCCTGTGCAAAGAAAGCGTCCCTTCCCAATTGAATTGTGCTGAAAAGAGGATTCATTTTTAATATGAAGGAATATTTACTTTCTAAAATGGCCTCCGGATAATAAAAAATCGCACTCATGTACATTATGAGTAAAAGTGCAACGCTCCACAGATAAACGATGTCGTCAAAAAAAACATTCAGGCAGGCAAGTATCAGGCCAATACCAAAAGTGAAGAAAAGTGTCAGCAGTATGGCAGGAATGAACTGGAGAAGATGCCAGGTCGGTATAATTCCGCAGTATATATCTACCGGTATGAGGACTAGAAGCGAAATTCCAGTAATGACATAATTGTAAATAATTGTAGAAACAGGATATATAAGTTTTGGAATGTAAACTTTTTTCATCATTCCGGCATTACTCTTGAAACTCGTCATTGTGGCGTTTGTTCCGGCACTGAAAAATGAATACATCAGGCGTCCGATTATTACATACATCGGATAATTTGGATTTTCATCCTTAAAAAGTGTTCCGAAAACAATGACAAGAACCGTTGTAGTAAGCAAAGGTTCAATAAGGGACCATAAAATTCCAAGATAGGAACGCCGGTATTTAAGCTTAATTCCTTTTTTTACCAGTTCTGTCAGCAGGAATTTGTATGATGCAAGGCTTTTTTTATTCATAGCATTCATTCTAACACAAAAAAAAATTTATATCACCGGCTGCCACTTATATAAATATTTTGTAAAAAAAATAACAAATTGTTGTAAAATAGTTTGTTTTTTTCGTTTTACGATGTAGAATGTGAGTATGTATGCAGATGGATCAGATAATGTTTATAAAGACGGCCTTGTCTCAATAATCATGCCGTGTTACAACGGAAGTCCTTTTTTGTCTGAAACAATATCTTCAGTTTTGGCTCAGACTTATCAGGATTGGGAACTTCTAGTTGTGGATGACGGATCAACAGATTTTTCTCTTAATATTGTAAAGGCGTACATGGCTAATGATGACCGGATAACTTATTTAACTCAGGAAAATTCCGGTTCTGCATCATCCAGAAATATGGCCATTAAAGTTTCTTCAGGCAGGTACATTGCTTTTCTTGATGCTGATGACATATGGCATCCTGATTATCTTAAGACAATGCTTTCTAAAATTCAGGAAGATAACTGCATAACACATGCCGTTTTTTATTCGGGCTACAGGAGAATGAATGCAGACTGTTCAAATCCGCTGCTTTCTGATTTTTCATGTTCTGGAGAACGCGATTATAAGAAGTTATTGAGGCATTGTCCTATATTTCCTTCGGCAGCAATTGTGGACAGGTTCCGTGTCAGAAAAAATGTTTTTTTCAGGGAATCTTTAATGAGTCTTCGGGACGATTATGTTTTCTTTCTTGATATCTTGAAGCAGGGACTTAAGTGCATAGGTTTTGATGATATTCTTGTGGACTACAGGATGAGAAGTGATTCAATTACCGGCGGTTCAAAAAGAAGAATGATTCGTCCTCAGTGGAATGTTTATCATAAAGTCCTTCATCTGAATGTATTTAAAAGTGCCTGGTATTTATGTACCTGGGCGTTAAATGGAATGATGAAATACCGCAGAAAACCATTGCTTGTAACATCCTGATTATTTCTTTAAAATAAAGCAAATGCTTTTTTATCTTGCCTTCAGGAATATCATCTCAAGAAAATCTTCTCTCGTTATTGTCAGTTTTATTGCACTGACAGTCATGCTGTTTTCTTTTGTAAATGCAGTTTTTGACAGCACTGAAAACGGAGTACAGGAAACATTCTGTTCCAGTTTTACCGGAGATTTGATTATCAGACCTGAGAGTGATGTTCCGTTAAGTCTCTTCGGTGATGAAACTCCGGTAACGGGTATGCTTACAAAAATAAAAAATATAATTCCATTTAATGAAGTTTACGAAACAGTAAAAAATAATCCGTATATAAATAAAACTGTTCCTCAGGTTTCCTGTACAGCCGCACTGGAAAATGGAAAAATAAGAATACCAGCCTGTCTGTTCGGAGTAAAATGCAGTGAGTATCTGTATGTAATGGATTCTATAGAAATTACGGAAGGAACTGTTTTTGATTCCGTAGATGGAGGCTGTCTGCTGCAGAAAGATACTGCAGAAAAACTGAAGGTATCCCCGGGAAGTACCATTCAGGCTGTAGTAGCCGACGGTATTTCTTTCAGAATCAGGAGTCTTACGGTTACAGGCATTTATGAATATACCCACGTTCATTCATCTTTGGAAAAAATCGTTATTGCGGATTTTAATGTTGTCCGCGAATTATCAGGACAGAACAGTTCCGGCATGCAGAATTATGAGTTCTCGCATGATATTGAATCAATTCTTTCTTCAGATCTGGATGATGAGAATTTTTTCTTTTCTGATGAAATGGACGCTTCTGAACTTTTTGTTGAAGAAACGGAAAATTCTTTTTCAGAAAATCCAATCTGGAATTTTATTGTCTGCCGTACAGAAAAAACTTCAGATGCAAAAAAGGCTGCTTCTGTTTTAAACTCGCAGTTTAAAAAATCAGGATGGCCGGCAGAAGCTGTTTTGTGGCGCCAGGCAGCAGGAAGTTCCGCTCTTTATATTTACTGGCTGCGTGTAATATTTAATGGAGGAATTTTTGTAATCCTCATAGCAGGATTTATCGTAATAAACAATACTCTTGTAATTCACATATTTGACAGAACTAAAGAAATCGGAACTTTAAGGGCAATAGGAGCGTCTTCTTTATTTGTAAGTGCTGAATGCTTTCTTGAAAATCTTATTCTCTCAATGACTGCCGCTGTTTTTGGAATTCTCTTTTCTTTTATTCTATGCAGTGCTGTAAGTTATGGAAAACTTACTTTTTCAAATTCTTTTTTGATTCAGCTTTTCGGATCAGAACCTTTAATGCTTAAGGTAACACCTGTTAATGCTGCAAGTGTTGTTGTTTTGTGTTTTGTTCTTGCTGTATTTGCATGGATCATTCCGGTAAAAAGTGCCCTTTCGGTTGAACCGGTAAAGGCAATTCAGGGGGCAAAATAAAATGAATGTATCTCTGAAGCTTTCTCTCCGTTCTTTTTTATATAGAAAAAAACAGTACCTGTCTCTTTTTCTTGTCTGTCTGTTTGGCTGCGGAATTTCTTTGTTTTTTCTTTTTGTGATGAACGGAATGATGGATTCCCTTAAAAACAAGGCACGCATCTATTATGGGGGTGACATTCAGATTATAGGTGGAAAGACGGAACTGAAGGTAAATAATTCAACTCCCTTTATAGAAAAAATAAAGAATGTTTTTCCTGAAAATGCGGTAATTGTTCAGCGTTTTGATTATGATGCGGCCAGGGCATCCTTTTATTTTGAAGGAAACAGCGCCAGACAGAGGGTTATAAAAGGCGTATATTTTGACCGGGAAAAAAAATTATTTTCCGGCATGAATTTCAGGTCAGGCAGTTCTTCTGATGCAGGCAAGGGAAAGATTCTTCTAAGCGTTCCCGTTGCAGCCATGCTGTGTGCTTCTGTGGGAGACAGGATTACTCTTACAGTCCCTTCATCCGGCGGAAGTGTAAGTACTGTCGATCTTACCGTCTGCGGTATTTTTGAAGATTCAAGCCTGTTTGGAATGTATACATCTTATATGGATATTGATGATCTGAGAAAAGTCGTCAGAATGCCGGAAGATTATGCAAACAGGATCTGCATTAATTTAGATTCGAAAAATATTTCCAGAAAAGATAAAGTGTCTTATTATAAAAAACTGTCTTCAGTGTTGAATATGTTCCCGATGCTTGATGATAAGCAGGATTTTTATGATGAGCTTTTAGGCGGAAAATTTAAAAAGGATACTTATGCAATGATTCCTCTTGAGGCAAATCTTCAGGATGTAAACTTTCTTATCATTGCAATGCATTCCGTTACTTTTTTTATCATCTTTATACTTATTGCCATAATTGTCATAGGAATCGGCAGTACATGGAAAATCCTCGTGATGAAACGCATCAATGAAATTGGAATTTATATGTCGCTGGGAATGAAAAAATTATCAATAATTTTTGTTCTTTTAATTGAAGCTTTAATACTGATTCTTTCAGGCTGTCTGTGCGGTACTTTTTTTTCTCTTGCAGGCTGCTATGTCATTTCAAGATTCAATTTTTCTTTTATTCCTGCGTTTGACATTTTTTTAACGGAAGGTTCAATAATACCTGTTTTTGATTTTTCTGCAGTATGTATCATTACTGCATTGATTTTGTTTTTTACTTTAGCGGCGGTTCTTTCTTCTATAAGGAAAACTATAAGAATCATGCCGTGTCAGGCACTTGCCGCAACAGAGTGATATATTCCGGGGAGTAATTATATTATGAAAAAAACTGGCATAATTTTATATTTCTTTTTATTTGCAGTAATGGCTTTGTCTGCAGCTGATTATGAAAAGCTTTTAAAGCAGGCGGAAGAAAACACTTCTTTTTATGATACTGATTTTAAGGCCGCCTATTCGGTTATTCAGGATAAGCCTGGAGAAGGCCGTAATGTTACGGAAGCAGTAATGTACCGTCGTGACAGTCAGAACTGCTGGACGATTCTTGTTAACGGGCCTGCATCAGAAAAAGGGAAGGGGTATCTTCAGTCAGATTCTACCATCTGGTTTTATGATCCTGCAGACAGGCGTTTTACATTTTCTTCAGCAAAAGATAAATTTCAGAATACAAATGCCAATACTTCAGATTTTGCACCTCAGCATTACAGTCGTGATTACAGAATAGTAAATACATCCTCAGTAAAACTTGGAAAATATTCCTGCATAGTTTTTGACCTTGAAGCAAAGGATGATACTGTGGATTATCCTGTTTTAAAGCTGTGGGTTTCAGAAGGGGATTCTCTGGTACGTAAAAAGGAAGATTACAGTCTTTCTGGAAAAAAACTTCGTACTACTCTGATTCCTTCCTATCAGAGTGTCGGGGCAGCTTCCGGTAATCGTAAAATTCCTGTAAGCATGATTATTCAGGATAATTTAAAAGGTAAAAAAATATCAGGTAAAATTGAATATGAAAAAACATTAATTTCCATCAGTAATATTTCTTTGCAGAAAGTTGATGATGCGGTATATACTAAGCCATATCTTGAAATGGCCGGCGGAAGGTAAAATTTTGAAAAAATTTTTTTTGTTTGTTTTGCTGTCAGCAGCAGCTGTTTCTTATGCACAGGATTTTATTGATGCGGAAATGGAAGAAGATCTGGATTCTGTTTTTGAAAATGCATCGGATGTAGATTCTCCTGTGATAAAAGAAACAGACAGGGATTCAGATGCACGTGCTTTTAATGGAATCGCTTTTTCCGGAAAACTTTCATCTTCTCTAGGTGGTGGTTTTATCCGTGAAAATTCTGAAAATGATTTTACCGGTTATTTTGATTTTAAGAACAATCTGTATGCAGATATAAAAGACAATAAAACTTATTCCGTGCACGCAGATGTTTTTCTTGAACTTCCTTCTGAAGAAAGCTCAAAAACAGTATCTGCCGCTGACATAATAAAATTACGGGAGTTTTATTTTAATTATCTTTTTGCTTCCAGAACTTACATAACTGCCGGTAAGAAAAAGTCTGTATGGGGATACCCGAGGCTTTTTGTTTCAGACGGAGGAGATTATTCCGGCAGAATCGATATTACCGGTAATGGTATTTCTTATGATTCAACAATGAATACAAATATTCTTTCTGATTCTCTGTATGGAACAACAGTTCAGATAAGGATTCCGGTATGGACAGGAACGATTTCCGGTCTCGCACTGTACAGGGGAAATTCTTCGGAACTTTCTATGGAAAATGTTTCCTGGGGATTTTCTGCAGAGTTTGTTTTATTTGATGCTTCGATAAATTTCTTCGGCAGAAAAAATCCCAATGAAAAGAGTTCTTCCGTGCAGTCCGGTCTTGTAAAATATTCGCCGCACTGTATCGGTGCAGAAATAAAACGATCTTTTTTTGGTTTTGATGTATATGCACAGGATATAATACGTTTCAAATCTGTAAAAAAACTTGCATCTTTCTGGAAGGAGGATGACGTTTTGGAAAGTTCTGTTGCTACAGCAGGTTTTTACAGAATGTTTAATGTAAGGGATTCTGTTTTAGGTTTTAATTTTGAGTATCAGTGTGAATCATTATTTAACTCTTCTGAATCACAGGATGATTTTATGCAGAGATTCTTTCTGGAAGCAGGTATAAAAAATCTAGGTAAGAGACATAACATTGCTTTAGGTTCTGACTGGTTTCATAATGCAGATGCTTCTTCCGGTTTTGTAAAGTTCGGAATAAATGCAGACAGTGTTTTTAAATATACGGACTGGCGAACGGGAATAAAAGCAGAATATGTTTCCAGTAAGGATGCTTTTCTCAACAAACTTACAATTGGTTCCTTTTTAAGGTTTACTTTTAATTACTGACAATTTTTCCGTCTTTTAAATTTATGACGTGATCTGCCATGGAAACTATTTTCTGGTCATGAGTAGAAAATATAAATGTAGTTTTTAATTCTTCATTAATCTTTTTCATAAGAGAAAGAATCTGGTCTCCGTTTTTACTGTCCAGGTTTGCCGTCGGTTCATCTGCCAGAATTACAGGAGCCTTCGTTACCAGTGCCCGGGCTATGGCTGTCCTCTGCCTCTGTCCTCCCGAAAGCTCAGAAGGCTTATGTTTTCTCCAGTCTGTAAGTCCAACAGTTTCAATTAAAAAATCAACCCATTCTTTTTTTTCTGAATCTTTCATCCCGGAAGCATTGGATTTTCCAAGGGAAAGGGGAAGCATTATGTTTTCTTCAACGTTAAGAACCGGTATAAGGTTGAAAGTCTGAAATATAAATCCTATTTTGTTGCGTCTGAGCTCTGTTAATTTTGACTCAAGTTTTAATGGAATCCTGGAGTTAAATGATATTCCTTCATAAATGTCTTCTCCGTCAAGAATTACTTTTCCTTCTGAAGGCAAATCTGTAAGTCCGATGATATTAAGGAGGGTAGATTTACCGGAACCGGAAGGACCTGACAAAGCTGCAAAACTTCCGCTTTTTATACTGAAACTTACATGCTCCGAAGCTTTTACCTGTACCTTATCCATCTGATAAATTTTAGAAACATCAATTAGTTCTACGGCAGTCTGATTCATTCTGTAATCCTTAAAGTATTTTTCCTTCAAAACGGTTAAGAACGTCTGCAATTACATCATCCATATCGTAATATTTGTATTGTGCAAGACGACCTCCGAATATTACACCGGTTTCCTTATCAGCGAGCTCTTTGTATTTTCTGTAAGTTTCAGAATTTTTTTCATCATTTACAGGATAAAAAGGTTCAGCCCCTTCAGTCCATTCAGAAGAATATTCTCTTGAAATAACAGTAATATTTTTTTTATACGCTTCGTTTTCCGGTTCGAAGTGTTTGTGTTCGATAATGCGGGTGTATGGAATGCTTTCTTCCGTATAGTTTATAACGGCATTTCCCTGATGGTTCTGTTCCTGAAGTTTTTCTGTTTCAAAGCGTACTGTTCTGTATTCAAGTTTTCCAAAACGGTATTCATAAAATTCATCAATGGCTCCTGTGAATACAATTTTATCTGCAAGGGATTCAAACTTTTTTCTGTCTGAAAAAAAATCCGTGCTAGTTTTAACTTCAATTCCTTCAAGCAAAGCATCAGTGATTTTATTGTATCCTCCGACAGGAATTCCCTGATACTTGTCATTAAAATAATTATTATCAAAGGTTAAACGTACCGGAAGTCTTTTTATTATGAATGCAGGAAGTTCAGTACATTTTCTTCCCCACTGTTTCTGCGTATATCCTTTTATCAGTTTTTCATAAATATCTTTTCCAACAAGCAGCAGGGCCTGTTCTTCAAGATTTGCAGGTTTTTGTCCCTTCAGCAGGGCAGCAGCCTGTGCTTTCTGTTCATCAATTTTTTTCTGAGCCTGTTCCGGAGTTGTTACTCCCCACATTTCATAAAATGTATTCATGTTAAAGGGAAGGTTGTAGAGTTTGCCTTCAAAGTTTGCCACCGGGCAGTTTGTGTAGCGGTTAAATTCAGCAAACTGAGTTACGAAATTCCATACCCTGGAACTGTCTGTATGAAAAATATGTGCACCATATTCATGAACATGAATTCCTTCAACATCCCGGCACCAGATATTGCCTCCTGTATGCTGGCGTTTATCTATTACAAGACATTTTTTTCCTGCTTTTTTTGCCAGATATGCGAAAGTTGCTCCAAAAAGACCTGAGCCGACTATAAGGTAATCATATTTTTCCATGACCTTATGTTACTCTTAAAGCTGTAAAAATACAATCAGCAGAATTTTTTTATGTCAATAACTTCTTATTGAAGCACATACGTTTTTAAATTATAATCATAAAAATAACAGTTTATTTTATTTTTGGAGTATTTATGAAGGGTATAATTCTAGCCGGAGGTTCAGGAACAAGACTTTATCCGATAACAAGAGCTGTCTCAAAACAGCTACTGCCGGTTTATGATAAGCCTATGATTTATTATCCCCTCAGTGTATTGATGCTTTCAGGTATCAGGGAAATACTGATTATTTCGACTCCAAGAGATACAAATTTGTTCAGGGAACTTTTTGGAGACGGCTCCAGAATCGGTATGTCTTTTCAGTATGCAGTGCAGGAAACTCCCCGCGGTCTGGCTGATGCTTTTATTGTCGGAAAAAAATTTATCGGAAACGATGATGTTGCCCTGGTATTAGGGGATAATATTTTTTACGGTCAGGGTTTTACTTCCAGCCTCAGCAATGCAGTTGAAAGACTTAAGAACGGTATGGGATCAACTATTTTCGGCTACTATGTAAAAAATCCAAGAGCTTACGGTGTTGTAGAATTTGATTCAGACGGAAAAGTTCTTGGAATTGAGGAAAAGCCTGAGGTTCCAAAATCAAATTATGCAGTACCGGGACTTTATTTTTATGATAATAATGTAATACAGATTGCAGAGAATGTTAAACCTTCTTTACGTGGAGAAATCGAAATAACATCCGTTAATAATGAATATTTAAAGAGAGGTCAGCTTTCTGTAGAAATTCTTGGACGCGGTCTTGCCTGGCTTGATACCGGAACTTATGACGGTCTTCAGGAAGCAGGAAATTTTGTTGCAACCATTCAGAAGCGTCAGGGAATGTATGTTGCCTGCATTGAAGAAATTGCATATCGCAACGGCTGGATAACCAGAGATAATCTTATAAATCTTTCTGAATCATATAAAACTGATTACGGTGAATATTTAAAATTTATTGCAGAGAACTTTTGATGCTTAATGTAAAAACACATCTCATTTCAGGATTACTCGAACTTCAGCCCCAGATTTTTAATGACGAAAGGGGCCTGCTTTTAGAAAGTTATAACATGAATGATTTTGAAAAGGCAGGAATAAAAGATGTTTTTGTTCAGGATAATCATTCTCTTTCCCAAAAAGGGGTAATACGGGGACTTCATTTTCAGAAAAAGCACAGTCAGGCAAAACTTGTAAGGGCTGTTACAGGTAAAATTTTTGACGTTGCAGTTGATCTGAGATGTTCCAGCCCCACATTTGGAAAATATTTTTCGGTGATTCTGGACAGCCGTAAACAGAACATGCTTTATATTCCTAAGGGATTTGCCCACGGTTCTCTTGCGATGGAAGATAATTCCATCCTTTCTTATAAATGCAGTGATTTTTACTGCAGTCAGTCTGAAGGGGGAGTCATCTGGAATGATGTCCTGCTTTCGATAGACTGGCCTCTTGAAACAGTTTTTTCTGAAAATGAATCTCCCGTGCTGAGCAGAAAGGACTGCATGCATCCGGCATTTAATCCGGAACAGCTTTATTTTGATATTAACGGAAACTGGATTGGAGAATAAATATGAGTAGGAAATTAAAAAACGTACTTGTTACAGGCGGAGCAGGATTTATTGGATCTAATTTTATAAACTATCTTCTTGGTTTAAGTGCAACCGGTTCAAAAGAATTTATGGATTCAGGTTTTACAGGACGAATCATTAATGTTGACTGTCTGACTTATGCCGGAAACCCTGATAATCTTTCAATGGCTGTAAAGCAGAAGGACCGCTATATTTTTGAAAAGGCAGATATCTGTGACAGAAAGGAAATGGAACGTATTTTCAAACAGTATGATATAGATACTGTTGTTCACTTTGCCGCAGAAAGCCATGTTGACCGTTCAATTCTCGGACCGGAAGCTTTTATCAGAACTAATGTAACCGGAACTTTTACACTCCTTGATGTTGCCAGAAAATACTGGAATGTTTCTCTTGATAATAAACGGGATGATGTTATTTTTCATCATATTTCTACAGATGAAGTTTATGGTTCCCTTGGTCCTGACGGATATTTTACAGAGACAACTCCTTATGATCCCCGTTCTCCATATTCCAGTTCAAAAGCTTCTTCTGACCATATAGCAATGGCTTATTATCATACTTATGGAATGCCTCTGACACTTTCAAACTGTACAAATAATTACGGACCGTATCAGTTTCCGGAAAAGCTTCTTCCCCTGATGATTTCAAATATTCGCGACGGAAAAAATCTTCCTGTTTATGGCGAGGGTAAAAACATAAGGGACTGGATTTACGTAGAAGATCACAATCGTGCTGTATGGCAGATTCTTAATAACGGAAGGTACGGAGAAAAATATAATATCGGTGGAGAAAATGAATGGCAGAACATTAAGCTGCTGAATAAACTTATCGATTTAACGGCCCCCCTTACCGGAAAGAATGCTGAAGAGGTAAGAAAATCCATTGTGTATGTAAAGGACAGGCCCGGACATGATGCCCGTTATGCCATTGACTGTTCTAAGATAAAAAAGGAACTGGGGTGGCAGCGGAAGATGACTTTTGAACAGGGACTTGAACTGACTGTAAAATGGTATCTTGAACATCGTGAATGGATGGACCGGATTTTAAGCGGTGAATATAAAAACTGGATTTCAGAAAATTATAGTGGAAGATAAAAATGAATAAGATTATAAAACGCAGCGTTAAATTTACTGTTTTTATTTTAATACTTGCTGTCCTTGTTTATTGTACGGCTCTTATTTTACGTGATGATGCCCATTCATATTCAAGGGTTATGATGCATGAGCTTTACAATCAGGACCACATTGATTATGTAGTCTGCGGTGCAAGTCACGTTTCCCATGGCCTTGATCCTAAGCTTGTAGAACAGTTCTGGGGTAAGTCCCTTTATAATACCGGTACTCCGTCACAGCATATTGACGGCAGTTATGCCATGCTGAGGCAGGTACTTGATTTATATAAAGTTGAAAAAGTTTTTCTTGATATTGATAACGGAATTGCAGCCTCAACGCCATTTCTTCAGAGAAAAGGTTTTAAGTCCGAATACATTGTTTCTACATACCTGAGAGATCCAAAAATAAAACTGGATTTCTATAAAAATATGTCTTCTCCGGAGTATTATCTTAATTCAATTCTTCCCCTGGGAAAAGACAAACTTATTACTCTTGATCCTGTCATTCTTTTTGATAAAGCAAAACAGATTCTTAACGGAAAGTATTTTAATTATGAATATAGCGGATGGAATATGTATAAGATAAATGACGATTCCATTTATAAAGGCTGTGTTTATGAAGATACCTTTATAGAAGAGGGTTCTTTTCATGAAACGGCTAATGTACCTATTGTAATGGAAAATGTAAGGACCGGAGACTGGGCTGCTACAATTGATAAAATAATTGCTCTCTGTAAAGAAAAGAATGTTGAGCTTATTTTCTTTTCTGCCCCATGTTCAGATTTTTATCTGAAAGGCAAGGGCAACTATGATGAATATTATGAATACGCCAGCTCTTTCTTAAAAGAAAGGGGATATGATTATTACGATTTCAATCTTATAAGAGAAAATATTCTTTCTTTTGCTGATATTGAATTCAGGGATTCCAATCATCTTAACCACACTGGAATTAAAAAGTTTACGAAGGTTTTCTGTGATTTTTTTGACGGTAAATATGATGGAATGGAAGTTTTCTATAATTCCCATGAAGAAAAAATAAATTCTATGGAACCAAGAATTTTCGGAGTAGATGCTTCCATTGATAATCTTAAGCAGAATCTTATCCTTTATCCTGTTACAAATAATATTCCTTCAGAAAGAATAACTTTTGATGTTTCTGCCGTTACAGGAGGAAAGACCGTTCAACTTGCAGAAAAAACTTCCCGTACAAAAATACCGCTGCCTCCTGCATCTTCCGGTGTTGTTAAAGTTCAGGCATATCTTGACGGCAGCCCTTCAAACAGCTTCAGTTTAAAATATCTTTCATTCTAGGATTGTAAAATGAGTTTTATATCTTTCACTTTTGTATTTTTTTTAGCAGCTTCACTTATTCTTTACTACATTGTACCTAAAAAATTTCAGGTTGCAGTTCTTTGTACCGCAAATACAGTTTATTACTGCCTCTGGAATTATAAGAATCTTGTTTTTATCGTATTCAGTTCTCTGGTTACTTTTTATGGAGCTGCTCTTGTTGAATCGTTAAATAAAGGGCTAAAAGAAAAGAAAGCTCTTGTTTCAAAAGAAGACTTTAAGATTTTAAAAACTTCCGTGCTTCATAAAAAACGGGCAGTCCTTTCCGGAATGCTTCTGCTTAATGTAGGAATGCTCATTCTCTTAAAGTATTATCTTGTGATTTTCAGTTCAAAGTCTCTTATACTTCCTTTGGGAATTTCGTACTACACGCTTCAGACTATTGCTTACTTTATGGATGTTTACAACGGCAAGTATGAAAGGGAGCATAATTTTTTCAGGTACTATACGTTCGTTTCTTTTTTCCCTCAGCTTTTGATGGGACCGATAAACCGCTATGATAAACTTGGAATTGAAATGTCAAAGGAACATCCTCTTGAATTTGACAATTTTAAGCGCGGAGTTACGACTATTC
The DNA here is from genome assembly GCF_014202035.1 of Treponema rectale. Classification (NCBI taxonomy): domain Bacteria; kingdom Pseudomonadati; phylum Spirochaetota; class Spirochaetia; order Treponematales; family Treponemataceae; genus Treponema; species Treponema rectale. The sequence continues at coordinate 872,026 of NZ_JACHFR010000001.1, read as the reverse complement.
TTTATGGAGCAATGAAAAAGTATATTGTTGCAGATATGCTTGTGGTAAGAATCAGTGATATTTTTGATCCTGCCTATGTAAATATGCCTGGAGCTTATATCGTTCTCGGTGTATTTATGTATGCCGTTTATCAGTACATGGATTTTTCCGGCGGAATAAACATGGTTCTGGGAATTGCAAAACTGTTTGGACTTAACATGCAGCCGAATTTCCGTCAGCCTTATTTTTCTACAAGTATAGCTGATTTCTGGCGCCGCTGGCATATAAGTCTCGGTCTGTGGATGAAGGATTATATTTTTTATCCTCTTGCATTTACAAAATTCATGCAGAAGATTACGAAGGCCTTAAATGGTTCGGGTCACAAACATCTTGCCCGTTCTGTTCCGGCTGGAATTTCAAATATTATTGTTTTCTGTCTTGTAGGTGTATGGCATGGTCCGGAACTGCATTTCCTTCTCTGGGGTCTTTATAATGGATTAATAATTGCAGTAAGCGATTTTATGAAGCCTTTCTTTGAGAAAGTAAATGCTTTCCTTCACATTAACGTAAAGGGAAGGGCATTCCACGTATTCCGCATTGTAAGGACATTTATTCTTGTAACGATAGGCGGATATTTTGACAGAATAACTGATGTTTCAAAGTGCATGAGGTATATGAAGAACTCTGTTGCTAATTTTGGAAACCTTAGGGAATTGTTTTCTGTAAGCAGTCTTTCACAAATGTTCGGTCAGGTTGCTACGATAAATTCTCAGCTCATGCTTGTCTTAATTGGATGCATAACTGTTTTTGTAATAAGCATTCTTAAAGAGAATAAAATTGATGTATATGAAAAAATTCAGTCAAAGAACATAGTCTTCAGATGGCTGTTTTATTATGTACCGATTATTCTGGTTATGATTTCCTTTACATTTTCTGAAGCTGACTCAGAATTTATGTATGCTCAGTACTGATTTTTTTTGCAAAGCGGAGCCTGTATTCTGAAGGAGTCATTCCTACGAATTTCTTGAAACTCCGGGAAAAATAATTGGAATCATTAAATCCGCATTGATATGCAATTGTAGTTATGTCTGTTTCTGAAGAAGACAGGGCTGTGGTTGCATAGAGCATGCGGAGACGGTTCTGATATACGAAAGGTGCGTAACCTGTCAGATGTTTGAATGCCCTGAGAACTGAACTTTCTGACATTGCGCCGATTTCCATAAGATCCTGCATGGATATATTCCTCATGAAATTTTTATCCATATATTGAATGAGGAGATTTGCACTGCTTTTTTTATGTACAGACGGAAAATCCGGATTATCTTTTACCCGAAGGATATAAATTATAAGCTGCAGCAGAAGACAGTTTATCTGTACCTGTACCATCGGAAGATCCTGCGCAAATTCATTCTGCAGGGAATTTATAATATCTTTTATAGCAATCAGCTGCATTTTATTCAGGTGAAGTTTTCTTACTGAAGTGCTTTTATTTCTTGAAGAAAGGGAAAAGAATTCTGTAAAAGCCTGGCAGTTTGTTATTTCATCATTGAGTTCATAAAAAAAATCCGGCTTTATCATTATGTTCATGAGTTCAAGAGCCTCTGTTTTTAGAAATGAGTGAAACTGCCCCGGATGTACGCATAAGAGATCTCCTGCCTTTATCAGGCTTTCATCTTTCTGGTCAGAATGAATTCCTTTTCCGCTAAAAACTACCACTATTTCAAAAAAATCATGGCTGTGCATTGGAAAAGGAGGCTGTGCTTTTCTGTATTCAAGATGGCAGCTTGCAGGAGCAGTCCAGAACTGCCTGGATAAAAGTTCTTTCATTATTTGACGGAATTATGCTAATAAAAGCCATTACCGTCAAGGTCTTTTTTTTTACTGGTTATAAACTGTAATCATGAAGTATGCTGTCTGTGTTATAGATATCGGAATGACTAATAAAAAAGTATCTGTTTATGATGATTGTCTGAATCTTATAGAAACTTCTTATAGGAATTTCCAGGGATTAAAGACTGTTTATGGTCCGGAAAAAAAAGAGATTTTATGTCATGATATTGAAGGAATGAAGCAGTGGTTTTTTACCTGCATATCAGAATACGCAAAAAAATATCCTGTAAAATTCATTTCTGTAACAACTCATGGAGCAACTTTTGTATGTACTGATGAAAAGTTTAATCAGACAGTTCCCTGTGTTTTTTATACAGAAGAACCTGGTGAAGATTTTCAGAATGAGTTTTATGAAATCTGTGGTACAAAAGAAAAGCTTCAGCTGGAGTGTCAGACACCTGTTCTTTCTTCCATGATAAACATGGCAAAAGGAATATACTTTGTAAAAAAATATTTTCCTGAGGATTTTTCAAAGACAAAGAGGATTATAAATTATCCGCAGTTCTGGACTTATATCCTTACAGGAAAATTCTGTGCGGAACGTACTTTTTTAGCCTGCCACACCTATCTCTGGAATCAGAATGAAGATAGATATTCCTCAGTTACGGAAAAGCTCGGCATTAAACCTCTTCTTTCTGACTGCATCGTAGATACTGTAAGCATTCAGGGAACTGTAAGACCTGAACTTTCGGATGCACTTGGACTGCATGGCGAAGTATCAGTTACTGCGGGAATACATGATTCAAATGCTTCTCTTCTTCCTTATCTTGCAAAAGAGGAGGAAGATTTTATTCTTAATTCAACTGGTACCTGGTGCGTAAGCATGCATCCGGGAACATCGATGAGTTTTTCTGAAGATGATATTGGAAAAGTTGTTTTTTTCAACAGAAGTGCGTTTAATAAAGGTATAAAAACTTCAATTTTTTTAGGCGGCATGGAATTTGATTCATATGTAAAACTATATGAAAAAATTTCCAAAGACTGTGATTTTCCAGTTACAGATACAGCTGCAGTCAGAAAAATCTTAAAGGATAAAAATATTTTTGTACTGCCAGAGCTGGTTCCCGGATCAGGACAGTTTCCGGAATCAAAAGCAGGTATTGTTTTTAACGGCAGATTTACAAGTTTTGAAACTATTCCAGATTCTGAAGAATTGAAAAACCTTATTCTTGAAAAGAAACTATTCATTGCTGCAGTAATAATCTCTCTGGTAATACAAAGCCAGACAGCTTTTGAAAGGGCTGGAATTACTGATGATACAAAAGTTTTTACGGAAGGCGGATTCCGAAAAAATAAGATTTATAATCTTCTGCTTTCATCTGTTTTAAAGAATAATCCATGCTTTACGACAGATATAAGTGAAGCTACATCTTTCGGCTGTGCAATGACGGCCATAATGAGTATTGAGGGGAAAAATTGCAGGGATCTTTCTTCTGCAATAAATATAAAATACAGTAAAATAGAAAAAGAAGATTTTTCTGATTATGAAGAATATAAAAAACTGTGGCTGAAGGCTGCACAAGGAGAATAATATGAAAGCACTTGAAGCTGAATTTGTTAAAGGATTTGTCAGAATGTGTTCTGACGGATGGGAACAGGGCTGGCACGAGAGAAACGGCGGCAATCTTTCTTATAGAATAAAGGAAGAAGAAATTCAGAGCATAAAAAAAGACCTTAAGTTTGATGCCCCGTGGCAGGAAATCGGAACGTCCGTACCTCAGCTGGCAAAAGAATTTTTTCTTGTAACAGGCAGTGGAAAATTCATGCGTAATGTTCCTCTTGATCCTGAGGCAAATATCTGCATTGTTGAACTTGATGATAAAGGTGAAAAATTCCGTATTGTATGGGGCCTTGTAAACGGTGGTCGTCCTACAAGTGAACTTCCGACTCATCTTATGAATCATGAAGTTAAGAAAATAGCCAGCGGTGGTAAACACAGGGTAATTTATCATGCTCACTGTACAAATCTTATAGCGCTTACTTTTGTACTCCCGCTTAAAGATGAAGTTTTTACCCGTGAACTTTGGGAAAGTGCAACTGAATGTCCGGTTGTTTTTCCTGCCGGTGTAGGTGTGGTTGAATGGATGGTTCCGGGAGGAAAGGATATTGCAGTTGCAACAAGCCGCCTTATGAAAAAATATGATGTTGCTGTCTGGGCTCATCATGGTCTTTTCTGTTCGGGAGAAGATTTTGACATAACTTTCGGGTTAATGCATACGGTAGAAAAAGCTGCAGAAATTCTGGTAAAAGTTCTTTCCATCAGGCCTGATAAACTTCAGACTATTGAGCCGGAAGGATTCCGTCAGCTTGCCAGAGATTTTAAGGTTACATTACCTGAAGAATTTTTATACAATAAGTAAGGCGCTGTAAGTTTTTGAGTTTCAGCGTTTTATTGAGGGGGTAGTACAAACCCTCAAAACGGCGAAGTCAAGGCTTTAAGCGTTAGCGTGCCTTGACTCGACGTATGGAGGCTAAAATGCGAAAATCTTTTGGAAAACAGACTTTTATGTTTCCGATGCCTGTTCTTATTATTGCAACCTATGATGAACATGGAAATGCTGATGCAATGAATGCTGCATGGGGCGGCATTCATGATACTGACCAGATAGGAATCTGTTTAAGTCCTGAACATAAAACTGTTAAAAATATACTTGCATTAAAAGAATTTACTGTAAGTATGGCAGATTCTTCTCATGTAGCACAGTGTGACTATGTGGGAATTGAGTCTGCAAATAAAGTAAGTGATAAGATACAGAAATCAGGTTTTACCCTGTCAAAGGCAGAGAAGGTAAATGCCCCGGTAATAAATGAACTTTCAATGTGTCTTGAATGTCGTTTGGTAAGTTATGATGAATCTTCAGGTTACATGGTTGCAGACATTGTAAACGTTAACTGTGATGAAAAAGCACTTACAGACGGAAAAATAGACATAAAAAAAGTTGATCCTATTAGTTTTGATCCTGTAAGCCACGGTTATTATAAAACCGGTGACAGGGCAGGAAATGCCTTTAAAGACGGTCTTGCACTCCGCTGAAATAGTGCTTATTAAAATACGTCTGGTCAAGGCACGTTTCACTTAAAGCCTTGACACAGCCGTTTTTAGGTTTTGTATTAAAACCTAAATAAAAAGCCCTGAGTAAAATTAAAGCTGCTTAAAGTACGCTTCATTTTTCTCAGGGCTTATTTCTATAGAATTCAGATTCTAGTAATTTTTATCTGCGTATCCAATCCAGCCTTCATTTTCAATAAGGGCTTTTTCAAAACCTTCAAGCTTAAATACGTAGCTTTTAGAAAGAGAGCCGGCAATAAGTTTAACTTTCCATGTACCGTCTTCTTTTTCTTCAATCTTACATTCTGTATCCTTGTCTGCAAAAGTACGGAACATATCGTCAATATCTTTTTTGCTCATATCAAGAGCGAGAAGACCGCAGTTATACATATTCTGCCTGAAAATGCGGGCAAAATTTATTGCAATTACAGTGTAAATACCATTTACTTCAAGAGCCCATGGTGCATGTTCACGAGAAGAACCGCATCCGAAGTTTTCTCTTGTAATGATTACTTTTTTACCTGCAATATCAGACTTCGGGTTGAATCCGTCAAGCTTAAGGTCCTCAAGCAGGTAAGGTTTAAGAGCCTGCTTTGTATTCTCAGTAAGATATTTAGCAGGAATTATTTCGTCAGTATTAATATCTGAGCGATCCAAGAAAAGAACCTGTCCACCAAACTGTTTCATGTTTATTCCTCTTTAAGTTTTGTTATCCGGACTAAAGCCGGATAGTTTATTATAGCAGATGTCTGCTTAAAATTGTATAGAAAAAAATCAGCCCTTATAAAGTTCTGAATTTGCAATAGTTCCTGTAATTGCTGTAGCAGCAGCACTTGCAGGGCTCATAAGGTGAACCATTCCGCCTTTACCCATGCGTCCGTTGAAGTTTCTGTTTGTCGTTGAAGCACAGACTTCTCCTTCTGCAAGAACTCCGTTTGACATTCCAAGACATGCACCACAGGTAGGATTAGTTACACAGAAACCTGCATCCATGAAAATGGAAATAAGACCTTCATCAAGGGCCATCTTATATATAAGCGGAGTAGCAGGACTTACGATACCGCGTACACCTTTTGCAAGTTTATGACCTTTAAGAATCTGAGCAGCAATGCGCAGGTCAGAAATACGTCCGTTTGTACATGAACCGATATAAACCTGATTTACTTTTGTTCCTTTCATTTCTGAAATTTTTCTGATCTGATCAGGCTTGTATTCAACAGTACACAGAGGTTCAAGTGTAGAAAGATCATAAGTATAAACTTTCTCATACTCAGCATCCTCGTCATCAATCCATTTAGAATATTCTTTAAGGGCATCCTCTTTTGTTGCAAATTCGTCTTTGATGAAAGGCCAGAGGTAATCTACTGTAGTCATATCCGGAAAACAGATTCCGCTTGTAGCACCTGCTTCAACAGCCATGTTACAGATTGTCATGCGTTCTTCCATTGACATTTTATCTACTACAGGACCAGTAAATTCTGTTACGCAGTTAGTTGCACCGTTTACACCAATCTGTCCAATTATATAAAGAATAACGTCTTTTGCATAAACACCAGGTTTAAGTTCTCCGTTAAGGATGAATTTAATTGCCTTTGGTTCACGGAAAGAACAAACTCCCTTAAGAATACCAACTTCAAGGTCAGTTGTTCCTACGCCTGCAGCAAATGCACCGAATGCACCGTGAGTACAGGTATGGCTGTCACCCATGATTACAGTAAATCCCGGGCGTACAAATCCTTTTTCCGGGAAAATTGCATGACATACACCGTTTGCTCCGATGTCAAAGAAATCCTGAATGTTATTGCGGTCAGCCCATTCACGGAGAATCTTTTCCTGAAGGGCGCATTTTGAATCTTTTGCAGGAGTAACATGATCAATTACTGCCTTGATTTTTGTCGGGTCAAAAACTCTGTCCTTATTGCGTTCCATAAGATCATTAATTGCAATAGGAGTCGTAATTTCATGACAGAATACTCTGTCAAGCTTAAGAACGTTTGTTCCAGGGAATGGCTGTTCAACCATATGAGCTTCAAAAATTTTCTGAGCTATTGTCTTTCCCATAAATCTACCTCGAATGTTTCTATTAAAAATAACTTGTTTATTGTATTTTTTTTCGGCAAGTATGACAAGCCTTTTCAGGAAACGGTATTTTCAGGTTTTCCGTCAATCCAGGCTTTAAAGTTTGAGAAAACTATATCAAGAAGCCTCTGCCGGGTTTCAAAGGGAGCCCATGCAATATGAGGCGTCAGAATGCAGTTTTTAGCCTTTAAAAGTGGATTAGAAGGATTCATAGGTTCTTCCGTTACAACGTCAGCTCCGTAGCCCCTCAGCAGGTCATTATTTAAAAGCCATGCAACATCCTCTTCATTGATTAATCCGCCTCTTGCTGTATTTATAAGGATTGTAGAAGGCCCTCCTATTTTGCAGAGAAGTTTTTTATCGAACATACCTTCATTTTCTTTTGTAAGGGGGCAGTGAAGACTTATAAAATCACAACCTGCAAGACCGTCCAGACCTACGGCTTCAATTCCGTCCCTGTCAGAGCGGGAACTTTTATTTACCGTAACAACCTTCATTCCGAAAGCTTTTGCAATTGCAGCAACACGTGAGCCGATGTTTCCATAGCCTGCAATTCCGATCTTTTTTCCGTCAAGCTCATACAGCGGTGAATTCCAGTAGCAGAAATCTTTTGAAGTACACCATTTTCCTTCAAAAACTGAATCTGAATGTTCTTTAACTCTGTTTGTAAAGGCGGTTATGAGGGCAAAAACATGCTGGGCTACTGCTGCGGTAGAATAGGAAGGAACATTAGTTACCGTAACATTGTGCTTTCTGCAGGCATCCAGATCAACAACATTGTAACCTGTGGCCTGAATTCCAATATATTTGAGGTTAGGGCAGGCAGATAATATTTCTTCCGTAATCCTGATTTTATTCATAAGGATTGCATCACTGTCACCTATGCGCTTAATGATATCTTTTTCTTCTGTTCGTGGATAAACAAAAACAGCCCCGAATTTTTCAAAAACCTCATAACTGAGATCTCCGGGATTCAGGGCGTTTCCATCAAGAATTGTAATTTTCATGATTGTATATAATCTTTATTAAATAGTAATTAAATCAGCCTAAAACAGTTACGCCGGCAGATTCAATGGCAGCATTGATTGCATCTTCTGATGCTCCGTCAAAGTCTACGCAGACCTGACATTTTGCAGCTGTAGAAACACAAGAAGTAACTCCTGCAACTGCTTTTACTGCAGCATCAACTTTTGCAGCCGTTCCATCATCATCCATTCCAGCAACGTAAATTTTTTTCTGCATGGCTCACCTCACTAATTTATATATTCGTTCTATTATATGAAGACAATTGTAATCTTTCAAGTCTTGAGATATTGGAGTTTTTTTTAAGAAATTTCATCTTTCTCCACCGCTGATCTTCCCAGCTGGCCGCAGGCACCTCCGATTTTTGTGCCTCTTTTTTTTCTAAGATTAACGTTTATCCTGTTTTTTTCCAGAATAGAAACAAATCTTTCGCATTCTTTGTAGTCAGGAGTTTTAAAATCAAGTCCGGGAACAGGATTCCAGGGAATAAGGTTTATGTAAACGTCAAGACCTTTTGCAAATTCAATCATTCTTGCCGCACTTTCTTCACCTGTGTTTTTTCCGGAAAGCAGTGCCGCTTCAAGAGTTACCCTCTGTCCTGTCTTTTGTGCATAATAAGAAATTGCTTTTTTCAGTTCAGGAAGAGGATTTCCTTTTGTTACAGGCATCAGTTCCATTCTCAGGTCTGGATCTGCAGTTGTAAGGGATATTGCCAGTCTCATTTTCGGGCCGTTGTCAGCAAGATCATAGATTCCGCTGATTATTCCGCTGGTACTTAAGGTAATTCGTCTTGAACTCAAAGCCCTTCCGTTTTTATCAGTGAGGACGGCGACAGCTTTTCTTATTGCATCAAGATTCTGCATGGGTTCCCCCATGCCCATAAATACAATGTTGTCTAAAGTACCGGCTTCTTTTTCCATGTACATGAATTCTTCTACGATTTCTCCTGCAGTCAGGTTTCTTCCAAGTCCGAGCTGGCCTGTCTGGCAGAAAGCACATTTCATGGCACATCCGGCCTGACAGCTAACGCAGGCAGTTTTCCGGCCTTCCTTGTCTGTAAGAAGAACTGTTTCTATGGCACGGCCGTCGTTAAGTGTAATCTGAAGTTTTATAGTTCCGTCCGGATCCCGCAGGGTTTTTGATATTGTTGAGGAATATATTTGAGCTTTTTCTTCCAGAACAGCCTTTGTTTCTTTGTCGAGGTTTTTCATCTGTTCAAAAGAAGAAGCACCTTTGTAAATCCATTGATAAATCTGCTTTGCGCGAAAAGCCTGCTTAAGGGAAAGTTTTTCGCATATTTCCTGAGGAAAAAGACCTGAAAGAATTATTTTTTCTGACATAACGGGGTATGATTAAATCATTCCCCCTTTATTTTTGCAAGCAGGTCATTTACATTCTGATTTTTTATTCCGAACCGCTGAAATGATTCCAAAGTAGAGACAGCATCTGCCTTACGGTTCATTTTCATATAACAGTCGGCCAGATCAATATAAAGCCGGTAATTTTTTTCGTCATCGCGAATGAGTCCTGCAAAACGTCTGGCTGCTTCCTCGTAGTTTCCTTCTCCCTTACAGATAAGTGCCAGTCCCATTGCTGCATAAATATCAAAATCGATATTCATTGCACGGTCATAATATTCTGCTGCAGTTTTATAGTCACCGAGATTGCGGTAAGCATCTCCAGTCCTTGTAAGGATTACTTTATTTTTCGGGTCAATTTTAAGAATTCTGTTCCAGTAATCGATTGACCTGTACTGCTGGTTCATTCCACGGTAGCAGTCGGCAATTCCAAAAAGGGCATAAAAATTATTAGGATCCATCTCCAGAGCCCTTTCAAAATAAGGAAGTCCCTGTTCAAAAGTCTTGAGTTTTCTATGGCAGTTACCAATGGAAGTAAGTACGCGAATATCAACATGAGAAGGAGGTGCATCAAGCATTCTTGTCCAGTAATACAGTGCATCCTTATATTCCTTGAAATCGTAATGAAGGTGTCCCAGACCTATAAGTGCATAGGCATTGTTTTGCTCCATGTCAAGAACCTGAAGGTAAAGTTCCTTTGATTTTCTGAAATCACGAATTTTTCTGTATGCATCAGCAACACGTGTAAGGACTGTAATATTCCTGTCATCATGAATAAGATACTGTTCCCAGATTTCAATTGCTTTATGAAACTGATTCAGGGCTTTATAGCAGTCTGCCAGACCGAAGAGGGCGTAGTTGTTACCCGGATGACAGGCAAGACATTTCGTATAATGCTTTATGGCCTGATTAAAATTCCCTCTTTTACGTTCACAGTCACCCAGACCGACGAGGGCATAATTGTTGTTAGCTTCTATATCGAGGATCTGTGAAAAAGCATCTACTGCATCCTGTGTAAGATTTTCCTTTAGAAGCTGATAACCTCTTTTAGAAAGTTCACTAATTTCTTTTGCTGTTGAATCGTCAGCTGTATTCTGTTCAATAAAATCTTCCTGGCTTATGCCGAATTCTTCTTCATTTTCTGATTTCATTTTTTACCTCGCTATTCGTCTTTCAGCATGACAGAAACGACGGACGCTATTTTTTCAATAATAGGAGCGCTTTTTCTCTGATTATGTGCAAGAGTATACATTCTGATGGCATTCAGATAATCTTTTTTTTCAAGATACCTGTCGCCGGTCCGGCTTAATCCGTCAGAATATCCGGTAGTAACATAGATGCGTTCAGCCATATCGAACTTACCCTCGTTAAAAAGGGCGTTAGCTCTTCTGTTCAGGGCTACTTTCTGCTGGTCAGAAAGGGGAACGGTCTGAAAATCAGTGGTTTTTATAAAACCTGCAGAGCCTTGTTTTTGTTCAATCCGTTTTTTTAAATTATCATCCATATAACTATAATTAAAGTTTAACTTGTTATTCTGATTTGTCAAGTTTTTGTTTAGTTGTATAAAAATGAACTATGGATCTTCCGTAAATTCTTTTATCTTTCAGAACAAGTCCTTCCGTTTCTTCAGGAAGAGGATCTTCTGCCGGAAAATGAATCAACAGGGTTCCGTTTTCCTTTAAGAGACCCCGCCTGTCTATCGTCTCAATAAGATCTTTTCTGAACTTATAGGGAAAGGGCGGATCCAGGAATATATAGTCGAATGAATCCTTGCAGCGTTTCAGGAACAGTTCTACAGCCATGAAATGGCATTTAATCCTTACTCCGAATTCTTCCGTCATCGCTACATTTTCAAAAACAGTTTTTGCCTTTGATTTATCCATTTCACACAGAGTAACTTTATCAGCACCATGAGAAGCAGCTTCTATTGCGATTGTACCTGATCCTGAAAACAGGTCAAGAAAAGATTTTCCTTCAAGAAAAGGTCCTATTATATCAAAAATAGATTCCCTCATTCGGTCCATGGCCGGTCTTATTGCCATTTTTCCGTAGGGAGTACGGGTTAGCCTGCCTTTTAATTTTCCACCTGTGATTCTCATTGCGTTTCCTTAACGGGCTGAACTGTTGAGTGACCAGTATATGTCATCATGAGTCAAATTTGAATTAAGCTTTGCGTAATCAAATGCTGTTTTGCCGTCATGATCCTGTATTCCAGGCTTGGCACCTTTGTCCATGAGGAGTTTTATGATATGCGTTGAAGTTCCGTACTGAGCGGCATACATAAGAGGTGTTTTTCCTTTCCAGAGTCTGTTGAGAGGAATGTCCATATCAAGAAAAACCTGCATTTTTGCTTCTTTTACGTGGTTTTCTCCCTGGTTACTGGTAACGGTCATTATAAATGCTCTGTAAACTTCATCTTCAGTAATAGTCCGGTCTTTCAAAAGAATTTTAAGTATCTGCGGATTCTGGGAATAATCTGAAGCCATGAGTAAAGGCGTAGCATTATATTTGTTGCGAACCCTTATATGTGCACCCTTATCAATAAGTTTAGTTACGATGTTCAGGCTGTTCTGATAGCGGCAGGCATACATTAAGGCAGACCATCCGTCTTTATCCCTTAAATTTGGATCTGCACCGCTTTTAAGCAGGTTTTCAACATCCCAGTCATTTCCTGCTTTTGCTGCCTTCATAAGAAGGGTAACCCCGTTTTTATCAGCAGAATTTGGCTCTGCAACGGTAAACGGCTTTTTTTCTTCCTCTGCAGCTGTTTCTTCCGAAGAAAGGGCAAAATCATATAAGTAAGTATTTTTATAAGTTTTATAGTTGTCAGAAGTTTTTTTTAACCGGGTCTTTTCTGACAGGTTCTTCCATAGCGGCAGCGGTTTCAGGAATCTCAGAAGCAACGCTTTGAGGTTCCGCTGTTTTTTCCGGTTCCGTATTCTGTTGCGGAGTATTTTCCTGATCATCAGCAACAATTACCGGAGTAACGGTATATGTAACCTTATCAGCAGGGGAGGCACTTATTCTTTTTACTTCATCAGAATCATCTTCTGACTGGGGAACTTCTTCCTGATGTCCTTCCCCGGAACTTTCATCTTCAGAAACAGGAGTATTTTCTTCTGTTCCTGAATTCTCTTCCGGAGCGGCAGGAATATCCTTCTGCTGTTTTGATTCTGCCTTTCTTGCTTCTTCAGCTTCTTTTTTTGCTTTTTTAGCAGCTTCTTTTTCCTGTTTCTTTTTTTCAATAACTTCAGGATCATCTGCAAATGATGTAAGTACAGGATAAATTTCTGAGTAGTTAGGATTATCTTTTACATAGTCAAAGCAGGATTTTCCGGAATCATCTTTTTTTGTAAGACGGTCTTCTATTCCTATGCCGAAAACAGTTCCGCTTTTTATGACATATTTAACAGCTTTCGGATCAGTTACGTAACGGCAGGCATACATTACGGAGGAACGTCCGTCTTTTGAAAGGGTAGTTACGTCTATTCCGCTCATTACGCCGAGCTTGATTATATCAAGGGAACGGTTTCCGTGAAGAAGAAGCATGAGAAAATTTTCTCTGTTGGAACCAAAAAGCCTTGTGTAGAGTCTGGAATCTGATTTTACGGCATCTTTTATTTCTTCTGCAGTTCCTTCCCGTGCAAGTTTAACATAATCAACTGCAGCATCTTTTGCCTGTACTGAAAGCAGAGTAAGAAACGACATTAATAATACTGAAATAAGTTTTTTCATGATTATTTTCAGTATAGAATAGATTATTGCAAAAAACAACCTCTGAAATGCATAATATAGAAGGTTCATTCGGTAAAAAGACCTGAATCTCGTTGACTTTATCCCCTGATTCTGCTATATTCAAGCTCCCCTTGGAACAGCGTATGCCGTTCCCATTTTAGACCATAAGGAGAAACATACGATGAGAAAGTATGAACTTATGACAATTTATCCTGTTGAGGATGAAAAGTACAATGCAGGTCTTGCTGCAGTAAAAGCAGATCTTGCAAAATTCGGTGCTGAAATCGAAAAAGAAGAACCTTACGGAGACCGCGACCTTACTTATGAAGTAAAGAAGTTTAACCGCGGAAGATTTGTTCTTCTTAACATTAAGGCAAATCCTTCAAAAATTGCTGAACTTGATGCAGCATTTAAATTCAACACAAACCTTATCAAATACCTTTTCGTATTGAAAGAAGAAAAAAAGGCTTAATCTGATAAAATAAATGCTTTCGGAGTAAAAAATGGCAAGAGTTTCAGATTTAAACTGCGTTATACTTATTGGAAACCTGACGAGAGATGCAGAAATGAGTTTTATGAACACAGGAAATGCAGTCGTCAATTTTTCAATTGCAATTAACCGCAGCAAAAAAGAAGGCGATCAGTGGGTAAGTGAAGCAAATTATTTTGATGTTGCTTACTTCGGAAAGCCGGCTGAGGCTGTAAAGCCATACCTCACGAAAGGTAAAAAGATTGCGGTTCAGGGTTCCCTTAAACAGGACAGATGGGAAAAAGACGGTCAGAAATTCAGCAAGGTTCGTATTGTTGCTGATTCAGTCCAGCTTATTGGTGGACGTGCTGATGGTGAAGACATGTCGTCTTCAGGGGGCTATCAGGCAAGACCGGCATTTACTCAGAGACCTCAGGCAACTTCTATGCCACAGAACGACTATTATGATGGTTCTGCAGGCCCGGAATCTTTTGGCGGTGATAACGGCGGATTTTCAGAGGATATACCGTTTTAATTAATTTACCCGCTACATTAAAATTTCAGGAGAAATACTATGGCAGACGAAACAATTGAATCTGTAGAAATGAAAGAAGAAGTTACACAGGAACAGCTTCAGGACTCTGGTCGTGAAGACGAAGTTCGTGGTGGACGCAATGGTAAAGGTAAGGCTTTCTTCCACAAGAAGGTTTGCCGTTTCTGTGCTAACAAAGGCACAATTGATTATAAAGACAGTGACGGACTTCGCCGCTATACTACAGAACGCGGTAAGATTCTTCCACGCCGCATTACAGGAACATGCGCTAAGCACCAGAAGGAACTTGCAGTTGCAATTAAACGTGCACGTGCAATCTGTCTTCTTCCGTTCGTTGCTGACTAATAAAAAAAACATGGCCGTGGCTTACTCCTGGTAACACAGGCCAGAATAAAATAGGAGCTTGAAAAATATGAAAGTTATTCTTTATACAGACGTTAAACATGTTGGTGAAATGGGTGATGTAAAAAATGTTGCAGCAGGATATGCACGCAACTACCTTTTTCCACGTTCACTTGCAGTACCATACAATGCAGAAACAGTAGCATACTTCGAATCTAAGAAAGAAGAAATTGAAGCACGCAAGGCTCAGAAAAGAGAAGAAAGCAAATCCCTCAAGGAAAAGCTTGAAGCTCTTACAATTGAACTTACAATGCCTGCTGGTAACAACGGAAAACTTTACGGTGCCGTTACTAACCTTACAATCGCTAACTGGTTTGATGCAAACGGATATGAAATCGAAAGAAAGAAGATTGAAATCCCTGGTGCTACATTCAAACAGGTTGGAAAATACACATTCAAAGTTCATCTTTATGAAACAACAGTTGCAGAAGTAAATCTTACAATCGTTGCTCAGAAGACTGACGATACAGCTGATGAAGCAAAGGCTTCAAAAAAAGAAGCTAAAAAAGAAGAAGCTCCTGTTGCTGAAGAAACAAAGTCTGAGTAATTCAGTCTGAGTAATTTATAATAAAGGCTGTCTAAAAGGCTTTAATGCAGTCATTTTAATGATATAATGACTGTCAGTTCTTTTTAGACAGCCTTTTTTTTATGGGAGCCATTTATGGAACTTAAAGACAAAATTCCACCTCACAATCTTGATGCAGAACAGGCCGCACTGGGGGCAATTCTTATAAACTGGGATGCTTTAGGTAATGTTGTTTCTTTTTTAAATCAGGAAGATTTTTATAACCAGCAGAATCAGCTTATATATAAAGCAATAAAAAAGCTTTCGGTTGATGGAGTAAGGGGGGATCTTCTTACTATTATTGAAGAGTTAAAAAAATCCGGCGAGCTTGAAAAGGCTGGGGGAATGTCTTACGTTTCATCTCTTTTTGATGTTGTACCGACATCAGCAAATCTTGAAAGTTATGCTCATATTGTTCATGATCTGGCTATTAGACGTAATCTGATTACTATTTCTCAGGAAATAAAGGCTGAAAGTTTTGATGAAACAAAATCCTGCCGTGCTGTTCTTGAGGACTGTGAAAAAAAGATTTTTGATATTACGGATGCAAATCAGACGACACAGATCAAATTCATGCAGGATGTTATTACAAAATCCATAGAAATGATTGATGCCAGATATAAAAATCATAATGCTCTGTCCGGTATTCCTTCCGGTTTTAATGATCTTGACACCATGACAAACGGTTTTCAGAAAGGTGAAATGACTATTATTGGTGCGCGCCCTTCAATGGGTAAAACAGCGCTTGCCCTTTCCATGATGGAGCATATTGCCATTGAAAAGAATATTCCCTGCGGTTTCTTTTCTCTTGAAATGTCTGCCGAACAGATATGTCAGCGTCTTCTTTCTCAGGTTGCACGAATTCAAAGTCAGAAACTTAGAAGCGGCTTCCTCAAAATAGAGGACTTTAAGAAATTACAGGATGCTGCTGGCAGAACTTTTAATGCACCCCTTTATATAGTTGATACGCCTAATATGAAACTCCTTGACCTTAGGGCAATGGCCCGCCGGTTAAAGGCAAATCAGAAAGTTGAAATTATTTTCATAGACTATATCGGTCTTATTTCCAGTGAACAGGACGGACTTCCTGTATATGAACAGCAGTCTCTTATTTCAAAATCCTTGAAGAGTCTTGCCCGTGAACTTGAAATTCCTCTTGTAGTTCTCTGTCAGGTTGCCCGTGACGCAGAAGGAAATGAACCAACCTTGAATCAGTTGAGGGGCTCCGGTTCTATAGAACAGGATGCGGATATGGTTATGTTTATTCATGGTGACAGAAAAAAGACAGCCGGTGCCGATTCAGATGGTGAAGAAAATGCCGGTGTACTTGATAGAAAACTAGTTGTTGCAAAACAGCGAAACGGTCCTATCGGAGACGTAGATGTTCTTTTTATTTCAAGTTATACGAAATTTGAGAATAAATCCAGAGAAAGAGAGTAGGAACTGTTACAAGTAAAAAAATCTTCTGCTAAAAAAGCCCCTTCTACTTTTATCAGGTAAAAGGGGCTGTATATTCATTATATAACTGCTTTATTATTTCTGATAACCGGCTGCTGATGAGGACGTATTTACTTCTGAAAGATCAGAAAGTTTAAGAAGGGAAATACTTCCTTTAGCATTTGTTACGATAATACCCTGAGAAGTAACAGTTACAGGAGTTGCACTGTTAACTTCAATCTGACTCTTAAGAAGGAGCTTAAGGTTTTTATCAAATTTTCCAAGATAGTATTTTCCGCCTTCATCAAGTATGCAGTAATAATCATTTCCATTATTTACAAGAACGGAATCAGGACTTACAGCTTCATTGCTTTCTTTCTGGATTTCCATTTTAAAGGCATCCAGAAGGCAAAGTTTTACTGCACCATTACCAGTATTTTCACCACAGATTGCTGCATAAACAAGTGAAAGATCAAGTCCCTCTGGAGCATCTTCTATAACTGCACCCTCTACAGGAAGAATTGTTCTTCCGCGGATTACTGTAACAGGAGATTCTTTTAAGGTTGAACCGTCGTTTCCGTCTACACGTACCATTTTACTCAACTGCTGTGATGCATCAGTAATTTTAAGTCCAACAACAATGTTTGGATTTGAAGCTTCTTTTATGGCTTCCTGAATAAGTTCCTGCTGATCCCGGGCAATTTCCTGCCTTTCATTCTGTGCTTCATTTTCCTTTTTATCAGCAAACGCCTGGTCTTCATCAGCCTGTGCCTGTGCTGTGTCTGCAGCCTGCTGCTGTTCTTCTGTTTTTTCAGCTTCCTGATCAGCCTGTGCCTGTGCTTCTTCAGCTTCAGCCTGTGCCTGATCAGCCTGTGCCTGTGCTTCTTCAGCTTCCTGCTGTTTCTGGCTGTCTTCAGGATTTTCCTGAGCTTCTTTTTTTGCCTGATCAGCCTGTGCCTGTGCTTCTTCAGCAACGGCCTGTTTTTTATCAGCATTTTCCTGAGCTGCTTTTTCTGCAGCTTTCTGCTTTTCAAGCTTGTCGTTTTCTTCCTGTGCTTTTTTTGCAGACTCCTGTGCTTTTTCGCCGGCTTTTTCTGCTTCACGTTCTTTTATGTCAACCATGTTTTTGCGCTCGTCAACGCCACGGTTATCTTCTTCCTGCATGGACTGAACGACTGATTTGTCACTTATAACAGAAGTATCAACTGTAGAAAGTCCTCCGTTTACATCATAAAGAGGAATTACAATCTGGGAATTTCCCGGCCAGTCACTGTATTTTACGCTTAGTCCGCATTTATCGGAAGAAAGATTATCTGTTACAGCCTTCTTATATTTAGACTGAAAAACATCCAGCTTTCCGCGGTATACGGCATTATAAACCGTTACAAAAACAGCAACGGTGGATGCATCTTTCCGGGAATAACCGTAGGCACTCTCAAGATAAGAGGCAATAATCCTGCGGAGGTTTTTTATGTGATCAACAGAAGCGTTTGAATTTATAATAATGATGTCTGCATCAAGTCCCGTTTTTACGGAAGGATCAACAGCATGAATTACAGTATATTTCTGATTTTTACCGAAAGTGGCAGAACTGTTTACAGAAGATGCAACCTGTCTTCCCAGTCCTGTTCCGATTGCACTGATACTGGCGGCACTTTCTACTACAGAGTGAGGCCCTGTATAGTTTTCAAAACGTACAATATCTTCAGAACCTGCACTTTGAAGTTCTTCCTCATTTACTTCAAGGGCAAAAGCACTGAAACTTAATGCAGCTGCAAGAGCCAGAAAAATTTTTTTCATAATTCCTCCAGAGTCTTAATTTTATCACTCAAAGTTTATTTAATAAAGTAAAAATGGTATCCGGCAGATATTTTTTTACGAACAGTTGTTTACCTGCCGGCTTTTACGATTTTTTCCAGAATGCTTCGGGCATAATCTCTGGATTCCTGCTGGTACCTTCCGTTCATTATCCGGGAAATAATATGTCGTCCTTTTTCCAGCAGCATCGGTTTACCCATAAAATTGCATATTTTGAATACGGAATCACATATGGAATTTAAAACAGAAGTATCCCGTAAATCTGCTTTTGAAAGTACATAATCCAGTGCATCAAGCAGTTCACCGTCGGTATCAAGACCAAAGTTTCCTGCAGAAGAAACCAGGGATAAAAGCAGGAGATTATCACCTGAAGCAGAAGTCTTTCTTAACAGGGACACATATTTTTTCTGGAAAACGTTCAGCCCGGTTTTTGAAGCCAGATTTATTATTTTCTGTGTATAGGCGGCATTCTGTCTGAAATAAGGAATTTCTGAATGTCCTGTATCCCGTACCATACTTTCAGCAAGAATCTGAGTAATTTCTGCATCAAGTACAGAAAGGTAATATGCTTCTTTTGCAGATGAATCTCTATCACTATTTTTCTTTTTTTCTGTAGAAAAAAACATCTCCATTTCTGCAATCTGCGTATCTGATAAAGCTCTGCCTGTAATATTATCTGAAGGTGAGACAGTTTCGTAAAAACAGCTGTATGCGGCAGTTTCTCTTTTTTTTGACTGCGGCTTCTGTTTTTTTGATACTCCCATCTGCATTCTGTAGCCAAGAACACTCCATGATGATGTACAGGTTACAAGATAATCTGAATCTGTAAGGAAAATAAAAGGTGTTGTTTTAAGAGGCAGTCTGGCTTTCCACAGAAGGTTTCCTGCCTGATTCAGACAGAATGCGTTTTCTTTGTCACAGGCATAAAAATCAGTTCCTGATGTAAATGCAAACTTTATATTCTGCCTTGAAAGGTGTTTATCCCCTGATAAATTTACGGAATATACTTTTTCTCCAGAGGCACTTTTTAAAAAAACGACTTCTGATGTATAGACAAGTCCTGTAAGGGCAGAATCATTCACCGTTTCTGAAATATAAGGAATACCGCCGGCATCATTTTTATATACCCAGCCGGAAACTGACTGTCCGTTCCGTACCGTACACAATCCCGCACTTCCGTCTGTAAATGCCATAATAATTCCTTCCTGGCAGACTGTCCGCTGTACAGCTTCTCCTGAAAAAAGAATTGTTTCTTTTATTTCTCCAAAGGGGGTTATTCGCACTGCTTTTGATTTATTGTTTTCCAGTTCACTTAAAAATACAAGAATGGAACCGTCATTTAATTCCCCAAGGGGCAGGGAAACATTCTGGTCTTTTATTTCTTTTTTCCATCTGAGGCTTCCGTTCAGGGCATAGCAGGCAACATCATTTTTTCCCCTTAAAAAAACCCGTCCGTCTTTTCCCTGCAGGGGATTTTCCTTTACTTCAAAACCACAGTCTGCAGTCCATAGAAGCTGACCTTCCGGGTTCAGAAGATTGATTTTTTTTGATTTTGAAATAAACCATATCGTATCGCCGCAGCCCGTAGTAAAAAACAGTGAAGGCTTTTCCCTTACGCTTTTCTGCCATAGAAGTTTACCTTTTTCAGAGAAACCGGCAAAAGACTTGCCTTCACACAATGCTGCATATCCGTAGGATGTTTTCTGTGGTGGACAGAGAATATTTCCCCCCGGTACCATTGTCCACCCGGGATTTTCTTTATTAAGGTCATAAAAAGAATATTCCTGAGCTGAAATTGTAAGAAAGGCAGAAATAATCAGCAGAAAAAACGGTGTCAGTTTTTTTTTCATTTTTCAAACCATGCAAGACTTTCTATGTGACATGTCTGCGGGTAAAAATCCAGTAAATATAGTTTAGACAGCCTGTAGCCGGCCCTGATCAGGAATTTTGCATCCCTTGCATGAGTAGCTGCATTGCAAGAAACGCTCCTTATATGGGGAATTCCTGAGGAACAAAGCCACTGGCATACGCTTTTTTCCATTCCGCTTCTGGGAGGATCTATTACGGCAGCATCAAATCCGCCTATGGATGACGTATATTTTTCAGCATGATATTTTGTCCATACTTCACCGCTAAGCCCGAAACTTTCATGCTTTCTGCCGGCAAGATTCTGTTCCGCATATACAATGGCATCTCTGTTATGCTCGACAAGAGTAACTTTTTCAAAATTATCTGCAAGAAAAACAGAAAATGTTCCGGCTCCCGCATACATGTCCAGTACATTTTTTCCTGATATGCCGCCGGTTACGTAAGGAATTGTTTTTTCCAGAACCTCAAGATTGGATTGAAAAAATCCCTGTACGTCAAAACTTATTTTTTTTCCGTTCAGTTCAACAGTACAGAAATTTGAAGGATTTATTGATGTTCCGGCAAATCTTTTCTGTATTTTTTTAACCTTAGGCAGTTTTCTTCCAGTTGGTGTTCTGTCTGATTTACGTACAGTTTCTTTTTTTGCTGCTGTATGAATTTCTTCTGCAATTATAAGTTTATCATATCCGTCCGGAACTGAAGTAATTTTATCAGAACCAAAAACGTGAACTCTTCCTTCAGGTCTCTGGTCAAAAGGAATTTCTCTCAGGTAATGATTTATTTCTTCTTCTGCACACGGACAGTTTTCAATGGGAACAATGTTGTTGCTGAATTTTTCCATAAGGCCCCCGTCATGAAACTGAAATCTTGACCTGTAGCCTTTTGAAGCTCCTGAAATAACCTCTATATCACCGGTTTCTATTCCTTCCCTTAAAAAAGCATCCTTTAAAATCTGAGTACGGTATTTCTGCTGTGCTGAAGAATCTATATGCTGAAGATTGCATCCTCCGCAGCGTCCGTAGTAACTGCAGAACGGCATTACTCTGTCGGGAGACGGTTCTAATACTTCAAGAATTTTTCCTCTGTAAAAATCTCCGCAATCCTGAGTAATTTCTATCTTTAATTTCTCTCCAGGTATTGAATAGGGTACAAAAACAGTTTTTCCGTCAATTTTTGCAATACAGTCTCCACCAAAAACCATTTTTTCTGTTATAATTGTTTCAGTCATATCTTCTGAATATAGCAGATGATTTCTTAATTTTAAAGACCCTGTTTTCTCCGGTTATGCCGGTAGTTCAGGACTGTCATGGAGCGAAAAATGAACTATCAGAAAGAGCAGATCGTAATGAGCGACTCAAATATCAATGTATTTCACAGCTGGATTCCGGACGGAGATGTAAAAGCCTGCGTCGTATTAAGTCACGGAATGACGGAGCATGCTTTCCGATATGATGCCCTCGCAAAAAAATTCTGTTCTAAAGGAATTGCTTTTTTTGGTGAAGACCACAGGGGACACGGAGAAACTGCTGCACTTGCAGAAAAAAATGGAAGCGGAATGTTCGGGTATCTTTCTGATAAGGACGGTTTTCTGAGGGTAGTAAAGGATATTCATGAGGAAGTCTGTCTTGTCAGAAAACGTTATCCTCAAAAGAAAGTTTTTATTCTCGGCCATAGTTTCGGTTCTTTTATAACCCAGTGTTTTATTGAAAATTTCGGAAATGATGTAGACGGCGCTATAATCTGTGGAAGTGCAGGACCAAGACCGCTTACAATCGCAGCTGCCAGAACTATAGGAAACATCATTAAAATATTTACTGGAAAAAAATCGATATCACGGCTTATGGGAAAAGTTGCGTTCGGTTCTTATAATGCACGTATAAAAAAGCCCTGTCCGGAATTTGCATGGCTGTCCAGAAATAATGCTGAAATTGAAAAATATGAAAAAGATCCCTGGTGCGGATTTGACTGTACCATCGGATTTTACTGTGACTTATTTAACGGGCTCGGAATGATTCACAAAAAAAAGGCAATGAAGAAAATCCCGCGTACTCTTCCTGTTTATCTCATTGCAGGTACTGCAGATCCTGTAGGTTCTTATTCAAAAACAGTAAGTTCCCTGTTTAAGATTTATCATAAAAACGGTATAGAAGATCTCAGTATAAGTCTTTGGAAAGACTGCAGGCATGAACTTTATAATGAAATCAACGGTGAAGAAATTATGGATGACAGCGTAAACTGGGTAAGTGAACACATTGAATAGTGCTGTGTTCTTGATTAAATTTGCCTTCAATACTAATATTAGCACACTGTGTTATTTAGATATGGAACTGATGAAAAGGGACGGCCTGTAAAAAAAGCCGTCATATATACAAAAGAAGAGCATAATATTCCGCTGTCGTCCATAGACAGCGATGCATTATTTGTAATAAGCAGACTCAGAGATAACGGATTTTCAGCATACATTGTAGGTGGTGCTGTAAGAGACCTTCTGATAGGTAAGACTCCAAAAGATTTTGATATAGTAACAGATGCCACACCAAGCAGGATTAAGCGTATTTTTCGTAATTCCCGCATAATCGGAAAAAGATTTCGTCTGGTACATGTTTTTTTCGGCCAGAAAATTTTTGAAGTATCAACCTTCCGTTCTACAGTTGCAGGTTCTGTAGGAAATACTTTCGGCACTATGGATGAGGACGTAATGAGAAGGGATTTTTCCCTTAATGCGCTTTATTACGATCCCTTCCGTCAGCAGATTATTGATTACGTAAACGGTGTAAAAGATATAAGGGCAGGGGTTGTTAAACCTATTATTCCACTGGACAGAATTTTTGTAGAAGATCCTGTCCGGATGCTGAGGGCCGTAAAATATTCCTCAACTACAAAATGTTCTCTTCCCCGTTCACTCAAGAAAAAAATACGTGAGTCTTCATCTCTTCTTTCTCCGGTTTCTCCTTCAAGACTTACAGAAGAAGTTCTGAAGATAATTAACTGCGGACATTCCTTTGAGGTAGTTTCTGCCGCACTTGATACGGATTTATATATTTATCTTCAGCCTGCAGCAACAAATCTCATGCTTGAGAACAGAAAATATGCAGCCGCATACCTTGAAAGTCTTAAAGAACTTGATAAAGAAGTAACAGAAAATCCAAATATGAAACTGGGAGACAAACTTTATTTCATACTTAAAGATTTTGTTTCTTCCCTTACAGACTGGAGCAGGGAACCTAAAACTGCATCGGAATCTTCTGAACTGTTTAAAAGAACATGGGCCCGCTGCCGTAATTTCGTTCTTCCAATGAATCCCCAGAGAACTGAACTGGAGTATGCTGTAGTAAAGATTTTGAAATCCCTGGGAGTAAGTTTTAAAGAAAGCAAGCGTCGCCGCCGCTCACAGGAAAGTAGTGAAAATCAGGTATCAGCAAGAAAAAAACGTACCGTCAGCTGATTTCTAAGAATTACGCCTTATTTTTTTTTGAGAAAATCTTTTTAAATGCCGGTACAGGAGAATCAGCTGGAGTTTCTGCTTTAACCATAGTTATCTTGTCGATTACTATGCTGACTTCCTCGATGAGGATTCCGGTGAAACGTTCAATGTTTTCCACAATGTACTGCTGCATGTTTCTGATTTCACCGGTAAGCTGTTTTCCAAATGGTACATCAACTGTAACAATAAGCCTGTATCCGTGAGAATCTGTTTTTATATTAAGTTTTTTAACCTTTACAGCCTGATCAAATTCATTTATGCAGTGCATGGTCATCTGGCTTAAAGCAGCCTCTGAGATTTCTATTCTTCCTTTTTTACTGAATTCAGGAGTAACAATAGATTTTTCAGACAGGGAACTTTCCTTTCGCTTAAATATTTTATGTGAACTTTTTGAAATAATTTCCCTGATGGATTTATAAAAAATCTGTGAATAAGTTTTCTTAACTTCTATGGCAGGGACAGGAATGACATGTTTTCCCTCAATCTGCCTGCTCCGGATTGCTTTTTCAATTTCTTCACGGCTTGCAATGTCTTCTATTTTTATGATTTTTTCAGGAGGTGGAAGCTGAAGCCTTGTTGCAATTTTTGTCACCATTTTTTCACTTGTTCCAAGGAGAAGGATTTTCTTTATCTTTGACTTCAGGAGAACTTTTGCAACTTCATCTCTATGCTCTTTATCATCAAAAAGGGCTATTCTTACGGCACCAAGATATGTTTTTTCATGTTTGGCAGATCTGCCTGCCAGAATTTTTTCATCCTGAATAAGAAGACCGTCATCAATGATGGCTTCTATTCCGTACTTCTGAGTAAGAAGTTTTGCCCTGAAACTTTTTCCGGTTCCGCTTTCACCGACAAGAGCATAAACTGAAATGGAATGATTTAATAATCTGTGAAAAATACTCATGAAAACCCTTTTTTAAATTATATCTGCTGAACTTTGTATTTTCAAGTTTGTTTTTAGAAATTCATCAAAATCAGACGGAAGGGGACAGCATATCTCTTCCGGAAGTAACAGGGGATTATCCTCCGGAAACTTTATTTTCCATGCATGAAGGAAAAATTTTCCACTGCCGCCACCGTAAGCAGAATCTCCTGTAAGGGGATGATTTCTTGCTGCACTCTGAGCCCTGATCTGATGCTTTCTGCCTGTTAAAATCGTAATCTGGCAAAAAGTTACATTTTTTTTACAAAAGAGTCCTGATTTTATTGGTTTTACGGTAGTGATGCATTCCTTTGCGGTATCCGTCTGGCCTTTTTTGTTTAAAAATACTTTACTTGTTCTGAAGTTTTTTTCTTCACCGGAATCTTCCATGCTGTCTGTCCAGGTTTCTTCTGCGTCTATAACTCCGTTTAATACGGCAAGATAAATTTTCTGTACTTTGTGAGAGGAAATGTTTTCTGAAAACCATCTTGCTCCCTTCATGCTCATGGAAACAGCAAGAACACCTGATGTATTCTTATCCAGTCTGTGAAGCGGGGCAGGTGTAAAGGCCAGGGAATCTGCAGAAGAAAAGAAATCTTTTATTACTGATGAAACTGAAGTTTCTCCGGAAGCAGCCGGCTGTACATTTATCCCTGCAGGTTTTCCTATAAAAAGAATGTCAGGATTCTTAAAAAGTATTTTATATGGAAAATCAGTTTTCACGGCAGTTAATTTTTCTTTAGCGGAATCATTGCTGCTGAACAAAAAGGCTGCTGCTTCAATTCTGTCACCTTCCTGAAGCAGAACGGATGCTTCTGTTTTTACCCCGTTAAGACGAATCAGTTTTTTTCTGATCAGCCCGTGGATATTTGAATTAATTTGTGATTCTGTAAAAATCTTTTTTATTACACGATCAAGCCGCCGGCCGGCATCATCTTTTCCGGCTGTAAAAACCTTAAAATCCATATTTTAGATTTATTATAGAATTAAAATAAACAATATGCTATACTGTCCACTCCCATGAAGTACGTAAAAAATTTGATTCTTCCAGTATTTATTATTGTATTTACTCTGATTATGCTCTTTGTTTTCAGAGTTATTCCAGGGGGAAAAATATGGAATAATTATTCAGTACTTTATGCAGATACCTCTGTTACTGAAGGTGAAATTCTTAAGGTATTAAAGGAACAGGGCTGTACGGATGTCATATCTCTTTCAGTACAGTTTTCTCCACTTATTTCTCCGGTAACCCCCGTACTTCCTTCTTCAATGAACAGTTATCTTGGCCTCAGACTGAACTATTTTTATGATAAAAGCGGAAAATACAGGCTGTATTATGTTCCGGAAAAGTATAAACGCCAGCTGACTGAAGCTCTGAAAGTTATTTCCCATGATCTGACCTCTGAGTCAGGAATTGACTCCACTGGCGGCTATCCGATTATCGTTCCTCTGGCATGTGCTGTTTTGTTTTTCTTTTTTTTATATTTCAGTGAAAACAGAATTCTTTTTTTACTGTCAGGAATCATGTTTTTAATTTATTCCGCAGCAATACCGGTATATTCCACTGCCTGTTCCGTAATCCTGTTTCTGTGCATTATCTTTATTTCTCAAAGGCTGTGGAACAGAAAAGGCAGCATAAAAAAAATCCTTGGGGATAAAGCAATAAGATTCTTAGCGGCAGCAGCCCTTGCCGTAATGCTTCTTTCATCAATACGCTCTGCGCTTTTAGGTGCATGCACTGTACTTTCTTCTTTATCCATGATTTATCTTTACCGCCAGTTCATCTGCTTCAGGGAATCAAAACTTTCGTTTACTTTTGTTCCTATTTTTTCAGCAGGTCAGCTGGTGCTTTTTTCAAAAAAATCAATAAATAGAATTCTTGCCGCACCGGTAATTATTGCCGTTATAATGATTTTTTTTCTTACGAACTCTTCTTTTGCTGATGTAAAAACCTCAGCTCCGGTTGAGCTTCCTTCTCCTGTAACTGATAAGAATGAAGAGACAGTGGAACTGCCGGATGCAAAAGATTATTATAACTGGGCCTGGAATACCGTGAGTTTTCCATACAAAAATTTGAATACGGATGTTTTTGATAAAAATCCTGAACCGGGAGACAGTGTTTCTGTTCCTGCGTACGAAAAATCTTCTTCAGGTATCATTGAGTTTTCCAGAACGGTACTTACGTATGACAGTGATTTCATTCGTAAAATGGCGGAGCAGATAAAAAAATCCTCCCCGTTACTGATTGAAAACGTACTTATAGAGCAGAAAAATGATTTTAAGGCAGGATATTCCAGGGCCGGACACTCAGAAACTGAAAATTTCACATGGAGTTTGATTCTTATAATTATAAGTGCTATTGTTGTACCAGTTATCTGGTTATTCCATTTTCTTTCCGGAAGAAGTAAATGAAAAATATAAAATATTTTGTTCAGACAGAAAAACATGAAATTAAAAAAAGCGTAAGATCTTTTTTACCGCTTTATGCGTCAATTCCTTTGAGCCAGCTTGACTCCGGTCTTTATGAACCTACTGTAAAAGCCGGTGATTCTGTAAAAGAAGGACAGACAATTGGCGTCCTTACTGAGAATGACGGTTCTTATGGAGCAGATGTAAATGCATCTGTTTCCGGAAAAATAGATTCTATTACTGAAATACTGCTTCCCAGTGGAAAAATTTCTAAGGCTGTTAAAATAAAAACAGGCGGAAGCTTTAAATATCTGGGAAAAAAACTTCAGGAAACCGACTGGAAGTCCAAGTCACCGGAAAATATTGTTTTTGAACTTAAGGATAAAGGTGTAGTTAATACTTTTAACGGTACCTCTTCTCTGGCAGACCAGATTAAAAACTATACCATCCAGAAAAACCGTTTCCTTATAGTAAGACTTTTTGATGAAGATCCAGGAATCTATACGGATTTATTTGTTTCAAAGAATTACACTGCAGAAGTTGTAAAGGGAGCCCATGTTGTCTCTCATGCAATGAAAGCAGACGGAATTATATTTGTTGTCTCTAAAAACGTATTTGAAAGGCCTGACGTCTCATATATAACAGATATTCCATGTCTTTTATGTGAAGCAGATACAGGTAAATATCCGTCAGGATCAAAACAGGATCTCATTAAAACAATAAAAAAAGCAGAATCTTCCATAAATGATAAGTTCCGCAATGTAAATACAAACTGCATATTCATAGACAGCGTTACCGCATATTCTGCATGGGAAGCATGTGCAGCAGGTATTCCTGTAGTAGAACGTTTTGTTCATGTATGCGGTGAATGTATAAATGCTTCTGCCGTGCTCCGCGTAAGGATAGGAACGCCTCTTAAGGATCTTGTAAATCAGTGCGGCGGCTTAAAGACTGACAGTAATCTTGTCATAATCAACGGAATGTTGAAGGGAAGTGCAGTTCCATCCCTTGATATCACTGTCACAAAATCAATTAAAAGTATTGAATTTACAAAGAGAACAGAATTTAATGATGCAACCATAAGCAGCTGCATTCACTGCGGAAGGTGCAGAAGTATTTGTCCAGAGCATCTTTATCCGGATATGATTTTTCATAACAGAAATGACAGGGATCTTATTAATACAGCCATGCTGTGTTCTGGTTGTAATCTGTGTAATACAGTCTGTCCGTCCAGAATTGCTTTAAGTCAGACAATTTCTTTAGTGAGGGGAAAAAATGCAATTTAAAACCTTTTCCAGTAAAAACAGCATGACGCTTACTCCATATACATTTCTTACTCCGTCTGTAGCAACTTCATCCAAGATTATGATTGCAATGCTTTTGCTGCAGGTAATACTGCTTGCAGCAACAAAAAGTTTTTCCGCTCTCGTAACAACTTTCAGTGCTCTTGCAGCGTCTGTTGCCTGTGAGACTGTATTTAAAACGGGTAAGAATAATTTCAGGACAAATTATCCTGTTGCCGTAATTCAGGGACTGATTACAGGACTTCTCATACCTCAAAACTATCCGTTCCTGATTGTATTTATAATTACTTTTTTTTGTTTTCTCTCAGGTAAATATGTTTTTGGCAGTTTCGCTTCAAGCTGGGTGAATCCAGCTGCCCTTACAGTTGCAGTTCTGTTTTTTCTTGATCCGTCATATTTTCCGAGTTTTACCATTTCTGCACATTCCCTTCAGGCAAGAAATGCTGCTCTTTCGCTTATACAGGATGGAAGCGTAAAAATTTTCACTTTCGATTATAAAATAACTGATTTTCTTAATAAAAATATTTTTTCATTCTTTAAGATTTCAATTCCTAACGGATATATAAGCATGATTCTTGATTCCGGTTCATTAATTCCGGCCTTCAGATTTAATTTTCTCTCTTTGATTTCACTTATCCTGTTCATATCATATTCAATTCTGGATTTCATTATTCCTTCCATATTTTTACTTGCATATCTTCTGCTGGTAAGACTTCTTCTTCCGAATTTTATAAACGGTACGCCTCTGCAGGGAGATATGCTGCTCGCACTCCTTACGAGCGGAACCATCTTTTATTCTACGTATCTTCTTCAGTGGTATGGAACTACCCCCCTTACAAAAGCAGGGAAGATTTTCTATGCTTTCACAGCCGCAGTTTTTGCATTCATCATAATCGGATTCGGAACATCTTCAGCCGGCTTTATTTTTATAATTCTCATAATGAATCTTATTAGTCCGATGATTCAGTATTTTGAAAACAGAAAGGCATTATCATCAATTAAGAAGTATCTTCTTCCAAAAGTAAATGCCGTAAGGGAGAATGAAAATGTCTGATGAAATTATTGAAGTTCCTAACGAACAGCTTGAATTTTATAAAAAACAGCTCATTAAACTTGGATTTTTTGCAGCAATAATTACAGTTCTTTTTGGCCTTATCCTTTTGTTCTGTCTTATTTCAAAAAACTCCTATAATCAGGGACTGAAAGAG
The DNA here is from genome assembly GCF_014202035.1 of Treponema rectale. Classification (NCBI taxonomy): domain Bacteria; kingdom Pseudomonadati; phylum Spirochaetota; class Spirochaetia; order Treponematales; family Treponemataceae; genus Treponema; species Treponema rectale. Next base: position 842,473 of record NZ_JACHFR010000001.1, on the reverse strand, counting down.
CGGGTAAACAAAATTCTCAATGAAAATTCCATAGAAGCTTCTGCAGAAACTCAACTGGCTCTTCCTTCAGCTCTTTCTGCTACAGCTGCAGCATGGAAACTTTCAGGAAATAATGATGTCTATGCAGTAATCATACGCATTACTACAATTTATTCATCTGTTCCATGTATTTTTACATATAACGCTTCTGAGGATGAGGCAGTTTTTGTAGCGTTTGATGGTGTTTCAGAAAAAGCAGAACGGAGCATCAGACAGACCGGTATTGCAAACCAAATTTCCTACTGGAAAAAGAAAATACCTGGTTTTATGAAAGAAGCCATTAAGGAGGAAGTTAAATAAAATGTTTTTAAAAAAATCCTGCATCTATAATATACTCATCCAATCCCTTGCCTTACTGGTTTTTATCCCTGGACGTTTTGCATACGCTTTATTAATACTTCTTGCATATAATTTTTTTATTCTCACAGGCACATTAATAAGAAAGCTTATACTTATTCTTCACCTTGAGGAACTGCAGATCCCAATAAGTGTTTCAACCGTCATAACATCAGCCATATTATTCAAACAGTTTTTGAATTTATACAGTCCGCTTTCCTCATTTGTTCTTTCTTTTGCACTTTATATAGCCGCTACCTGTTCTTTTATTGTTACTAAGCTCTATATTCCGGAAATAGATTCATTAAAAAAAGAACTGACAGCAAATTTTACTTCAGCCGGCTCTTTTACAGTTTTCGGATTATGCTTTGCACTTTTCAGGGATATTTTTGGATATGGTACCGTTTCTTTTCCCTGTCCCTCCGGCATATTTGAACTTGTAATAAGCCGCTCTACAGCATATGCTTCAGGAATATTCTGGGCTTCGATACCGGGGGCAGTCATAATGCTTGCCGTAACAATTCTTGTTTATTCCCTTATATATGATAAATTTATAATCTTAAAAAAGGTGGAGGACTAAATGCTTCTGACTGTTCTGTTTTATACATTTTTATCTTCCGCCGTTTTTATATATGGAATCGGTCTTTCGCGGCTTACATTTTATTCTCAGTCACCAAGGTTATACTTAATAAAACTTTTTAAATTTCTTTGCAGCGTAAGTGCCTCATCATCATTAAGCTATCTTTTTTCTGTAAATCTCCTTACAAAAGAACAGCTTACGGATATGATACCTTTTGTAACCGTACTGATACTTATCTCAGTTTCAAGCTTCATAGAAACAATCCTGCGTTTAAGTGCAAAAACCAGTACTGCTGAATTTGCCATATCCTTTCTTTGTGTTCTTTTAGCTTTATATGAAAGTACATCTTTAAGTGAATGCGTATTAATATCAGTTGCCTGCATGCTTTCGATATTTATTCTGGTGCCGGTTGTAAATACAATCAGAAAAAGATCTGCTGCAACCGGAAAAACTCCAAAGGATATATTCATTGTACTTCTTACAATTGCAATAATCATGATCATAGCTTTGTGGTGGAATACATCATGGCTTAATGGAGAGGTCTTTAAATGATAGTTCATATACTGCTTTCATTTTTATTTATACTTCTTATAACTGCTCTTTTGTTCTTTATTTTTTTATTCTTTATTCCGTCGTTAAAAGATCAGAATGTAAATACGTCTTCTCTGGTTTTTTCCAGGCTTGAAGAAAACGTACTTACCGGAATAAAAGAACCTGAAATGGAAAAAGCCCGTTATATTGCGGTAATAAAAACAAAAAAAACTGCTGATACTCAGAATTTTATTTATAAAGGTATTCAGGACTGTTCCATTTATTTTGAAACCTTTGAAAAAGGCGGAATTTACAGTTCAAGCTGCATCGGTTTTGGAAGCTGTATAAAAAGCTGCTCCAGAAATGCAATTATTATAAGGAATAATATGGCGGAAATTACGCCATTTTGTGACGGCTGCGGAGAATGTCTAAGTTCCTGCCCAAAAAAATTAATTTCTCTTGTTGACAGAAACAAAATATCAGAGGAAACTTCTAATAATAGGGGAAAGCTCTTTAAATTGCTTTTAAAATGTTATAAAATTTTAGGACAGGATCGCGCATAAAACCATGGCCTTTAATATTTGTATTAAAATTTCTGCTGATGAAGCGTGCTACATGGATATTCAAAAAATAGAAAAAGAATATCAGCAGAGTTTTAAGACAGCAGTAAGTTTTCTATATTCTCATCCGAATTTTCCAGTAACCCTTGGTCTTAACGGGGTCGTTCTGTCATGGCTTAAAAAAAATCATCCGGAAGCAATTGAAGTGTTCAGGGAACTTATCTCCAGAAAACAGATCGAGTTTCTTGGAGGAGGGTATTATTCTCCTGTATTTCCGCTTTTATTTCCTGTAGACAGAAGCGGACAGATAGAAAAATACACCACAACCCTGAAGGACTGCATAGGAAAAAGGCCTAACGGTATTTCTATTTTTTATGATATATGGGATCCTTCTCTCATTACGACATTTCAATCCTGTGGAATGGAATACCTTATTTTAGACAGCACTTTAATTCCGTCTAATAAATCATCATATCTTCCCCTTATTGTCAGTGAACAGGGAAAATCATTAAAGGTAATTTCTTCCTGTAAAAATCTTCTTCCTGCACAGGGAGAAACTCCAGAGGAATATATTAATCGTCTTAAGAGTCTTGAAAAAAACAATTCCAGCCAGATTGCAGTAATTTCCTTTACTTTTTCTGATTTCATAAAATTTATAAAAAGCGACATAGGAAAGTACATAGCCTCTCTTCTTGATAAACAGAATGAAAGTGATGTTAATTTTACATTGCCAGGGTTATATATAAAAAATGCCGTTAATTTTATCCGTTCTTACATTCCGGCCGGCATGAATTATGATGCAGCCCAGTGGGCAAAAAAAGCTTTCGTTAAAAGTGAGAATAAATCTCGTTTTCCTTTTACAATTCATGATTACCTTAATACTTACACTGAGAATAAAAAACTGTGTGACAAAATGATGTTTATCAGTATGCTTATTTCTCAGTGTCACGGCGGAGATAAACTCAGGCGTAATGCAGCAAGCAATAAACTTTGGGAAGCTCAAAGCGGTTTTAACTTTCTAAATATACCTTCAGGAAGTCCGGCAATTGCAGAACAGCGTCAGAATGCCTACAAGGCTCTTAATGAAGCAGAGAAACTCATAAGGGACTGTAAGAATACCAGTTTTCATGAATCCTTTACATCGTTTGATTACAATACGGACGGTCTTAATGAATATGTGTTCCAGATGGAAAAACTTAATGCTGTAATCAACAGAAAGGGTGGAATTGTAGAAGAATTTGATTCAATGGTTTCGCTTGCAAATTATGCTGCAAGTCTATCCAGAATAGAGAATTTTGACGGGTCAAGAGACTTATACAACAGGGGACTTTTTATAGAACATCTTCTGGATGACTCAGAATTTCAGACTTATCTTCAGGATAAAAAAACAACATCACAGGTATTCAGTCAGACTCTATTTGAAGAAAAAAAACTTGAAACAAAAAGATTTTTTCTGCTCCTGGAAGGCAAAGGAAATTATTCTTCCCTGAAGACACCGGTATCACTCAGAAAAAGTTTTACCGTAACTTCAAGCGGATTTATGGTACAGTACATTCTGAAAAATGAAAGTCCTTTGTCATTGAAAGGCAATTTTGTTTCTGAATTAAATTTTACGCAGACAAATTTTTCCCTTGCAGACAGTGAACAGCAATATTCTCTGGAACTTATAGAAAAAAGCGGAACTAAGAAAGGTACTGTTCAGGATTGCTGTTGTCTTAATAAGGAAGATGTTTCCAACATTCTTATAAAAGATAAAAAGAACGGCTTAAGTTTTGTTATAGAACCAAATGAAGAATGCTCTTTTTCGTCTGATGTAATCGATTTTGTAAGACCAACTGATGATGATCAAACTGTCAGAAAAACTTCCCGAACCCTGGTTGCATCCCTGTATTGGAATGTAGATTTAGGTCCGGGAATGGAAATGGAAAAAAACATAAACCTCAGTGTTATAAGTGTAAAGAAAAATAAAAAATAATTTTTTATCTTCCTGCTATTTTTTTCAAAAAGACCTTATGCCACCAGGCCCTTAATTTTTCTGCAGCAGAATAAAAAGCGTACCAGTTATTTTTTAAGACATAGTCATAGCTGCCGGGACGATGTATTATTTTTCCGCCGAAGCCAGTCTTAAAAAGATAAAGCCCGTGCATCGGATGTTTTTCATCAGCAGCAGGAGGCATGCCATAAAAATCATAATACGGACATCCATATTTTTTTGCATCACGTATTGCAGTCCATTGTAAAAGGTAGGCCGGCATCAGGTTGCGCTTAATGTTTCCGCTTGCTCCATAAAGATAAACAGCTTCACCGGAACAAAACAGTGTAATTATACCTGCAAGATAATCATCTTCATGTTTTGCAAGATAGAGCGTTACTTTCGGATTATTTTTATCAGCAGCACTCATTTTCAAAAGGTCAGTGTAATATTTCTTATCGTGAAAACTGACACCGTCTCTCTTTGAGGTTGTTTCAAAAAGTGAGTAAAATATATTAAAATACCTGCCGAAATCTTCTTCTGAAGCATCATGGCTTTCTACAGATACATTTTTCTTTACTGCAAGCCTGACATTATATCGCCACTTGTTTTTCATTCCTGCAAGAATTTCTTCTTCAGATTTTGATAAGTCCAATACAGTCGTATCCGGAGGCTGAACGGCTACCGGACTGTGCCTGAGGGCAGGGCAGCCTGCTTTTACCGCTGAGTTCCTGGAAGATAAAATAAATTCATTTCTCTGTTCAATTGAATCAAAATCAATCGGGAAATCATAACGTATACATATTGTATCAGATGGCAGTAAAGGAAGAAGGTTTTTTGAAATCAAGTTTACCCTGTTAAAAAACTTTTCAGTATTTTCTTCTGAAACTTCTCCTTCATACTCAGGGGCCATAGGAACATAGGCTATGGAAAATTTCTTTATTTTTAACGAGAATCTTCTTGTCATGAGAGAAACATGGATGTCCTTATTTTCATAGAAAACAGGAGTCCATCCATGTTCTCCCTTAAAGTTTACCCAGAATTTGTCCTGTAAAAATCTTCTGCTTGCCATATATACGTCAGTTTACTTCTGAATTAACGGCATGAACTGTTGTTATCTCTTTACCGTCAGCAAGAAGTTTTACTCCACTTATTTCAGCAGTTTTATTGACAACTTTAATCTGCACCTTAAAGAAATCATCAGCAGAAATTTCCTGAGGTTTAACTGCATTAACATCACTTCCTGCAAGAATAATTTTTGTACCAGGTTTTGCCCAGGATACATCAAGGGGCTCTACCTTATCAGCTCCAGAAGCGTCCTTATAATCAGCAGCAAGAAGCATACCCCGGCTTTCGATTCCCCTCATTTTTCTTGGAGCAAGATTTGCAGCAAGAACTATTGTTTTGCCGAGAAGTTCTTCACTCTTAAGGTATGGTCTTAATCCGGACTGAATGATACGTTCCGTACCGCTTCCATCATCAAGAGTTTCAACGTACAGTTTATCACTGTCAGGATTATTTTCAATTTTAACTATTTTAGCAGCAATAAGTTCTATATTCTTATTAAAGAAATCAGCCTGGTTTTCTGCAAGAACAGGTACTGCCTTTTCTGAAGATTTCTTTTCCTTTTTAGAATTCTTATTATTTTTTTCTTCCCTTGCTTTCTGAGAACCTGAAAACTTTTCTTTAAAAGCATCAGCAGTTTTCTGATCAAGAGGTGTAAAGAATACAGAAGGATTTTCTACAGAAGAAAGTCCTTCCGTACATCCTATATCTTTCCAGCAAAGTCCATCTGCCACGGAAGCTTCTCCATATTTCGGTTCATTAATCTTTTTGCCAAAATATGAAAGAATGGTTTCTGTAAACTGAGGCATATAAGGATGAGCAAGAATCATAAGATCCTTTATCATATAGCACAGATTATGAATGAGTTTTGCAGCAGCCTCAGGATTTTCCGTACGGGTTTTCCATGGTTCTCCATCCTGGAAGGCTTTGTTTCCAATATCTGAAATTGCAAAAATTTCATGGAAAGCATCCTTTAAATCTGCCCATTCAAGATATTCTGTTATTTTAGACTCATGTTCCCTGATTTTAGACCAGAGTTCTTCATCAACAGGTGCTTCCGGAATCTTTGAGTCATAATATTTTGTTACAAATAAAAGGGTTCTGTTTATAAGATTACCGAGGTTTCCGATAAGTTCACCATTATACTTCTCACGGAAATCCTTCCACGTAAACTGATAGTCCTGCTTTTCAGGACGGTTATAGAATATATAGAATCTCCATGCGTCAGCTTTAATTCCTGTTTCGATAGCATCAGTACCGAAAACACCTACGCCACGGCTCTTAGAGAATTTACCGGATTCGTAGTTAAGGTACTCCGTTGAAGACATGTGATAAAGTTTAGTCCAGTCGTGATTAGAACCAAGAAGGGTACAAGGGAAAATAACTGTATGGAAAGGAATATTATCCTTACCGATAAACTGAAACAGTTCAACTTCATCTTTTCCTTCTGCCTCTTTACTTTCTGAAGGAATCCACCAGCTTTTCCAGTCGAAGGACGGCTTGCTCTTCTGAATAAGTTCATCAGCCAGCTGTTTTGTAATTGAAATATAACCTATAGGAGCATTAAACCATACATAAAATACTTTGTTTTCGTATCCTTCTTTTGGAACAGGAATTCCCCATTTTAAATCACGGGTAATAGCACGTTCATTCAGTCCGTCACGGATCCATGCTTTTGTTATATTTATTGCATTATCAGACCAGCGGCCTTCAATACTGGCTTTTTTCATCCATGAATCAAGATTTGAACTGATTGAAGGAAGATCTATATAAAGATGTTTTGTTTCTTTTACAACCGGAGTAGATCCACATGTTGCACATTTCGGTTCCTTCAATTCAACTGGATCAAGAAGGGAGCCGCAGTCATCACATTGATCTCCTCTTGCTTTAGTAGAACCGCACTTAGGACAGGTTCCATAAACAAATCTGTCTGCCAGGAACATATTGCAATGCGGGCAGAAAAGCTGACTGTTTGTATGTTCTTTTATAAATCCTTTTGCATCCAGATCCTTAAAAAGCATCTGTGTGATTTCAGTACATTCTTCATTAGAAGTACGTCCGAATTTATCAAAATTAATATGAAACCAGTCATAAATTTTTGTATGCTCACCATAATAATAGTCACACAATTCTCTCGGAGTTTTTTTCATTTCTATGGCACGGGTTTCTGTCGCCGTTCCATATTCATCTGTTCCACATACATACATTGTTTCATAACCGCGGCTGCGGCAAAATCTTGCAAATACATCAGCACTGAGCATCTGGATGAGATTACCCAGATGAGGAATATTGTTTACATAAGGCAGGGCAGAGGTTATAAGTTTTCTTTTCATTTTTTTTCTCCAGTCTCTTCTTTTATTTATAAAATACTTAATTTTAAAATAATTCTAAAAATTTTCTTTAACTTGTTTTACGACTTCACGCATAAAACCGCTGGTTCCTTTTTTCATGACAAGGGCTTTTCCATTTTTAATAACTACAGATAAACCTTCAACCCCGCACAAAGCAACAGGAATATCAGAATAAACAAAATTATCTTTTGCTTCAATCTGAACTGTGTTTTCGTTTTTATCAAACAATTTTTCAAAGGCATCCCAGCTGCCCACATCATCCCATCCGAAAGTAGATTTTACTACGACGGCTTTTTCCGTGCGTTCAGCAATGGCATTATCTACAGCGATGGATTTAACGTTTTCATATGCTTTTTCCATAGCAGGCCATTCCTTTACATATTTGATACCATTAAGCAGTTTTATTTCCGGAAGATTGGTTTTATTAAATACAGAAAAATCAGAAGCGATTGCAGGTTCATACAAAGCCATTTCGTTTTCAAAAAAATCAGCCGTAAAGCCAAACATGCCACTGTTCCAGCAGTATTTGCCGGAAGAAAGATAAGACTCAGCCGTTTTAAGGTCAGGTTTCTCTTTAAACTGTTCAATTTTGTATACATCTTCAGAAAGATTTTGAATTTCTTTCATAGATTCACCCATTTTTATATATCCGTAACCTGTAGAAGGTTCTGTAGGCTTAATTGCAAAACAAACAAAATTTCCTTTTTCTGAAGCTTCTGCCGCTTTTTTACAGTCTTCCGTAAATCTTTCTACAGGAGTAATTATATGGTCACTTGCAAGGACAAGAATATTATGAACTTTATCCGGATCACTGTTATTAAGATACTTTGAGGCTAAAAGAAGAGGTGCGGCTGTATGTCTTGCACATGGTTCTGCAACAATAATCAGATCACTGCAGATTTTTTTCCAGTCTGCCTCAGATACAAAAGTTTTCATCTTTTCACACTGACTGGTCATTTCTTCAAGAATATCTCTTCTGGTAAGGATAAGAATTTTTCCCGAAGGCTTTACGGCAAGTGAGCGCAGTACGGCACTCTGCAAAAATGACTGTCCGTTCTGAAGAGAAAGGAACTGTTTTGGAAAGTCTGGTCTTGATGCAGGCCACAGCCTTTCTCCAAAACCGCCTGCAAGTATAACGATATCAGTAAAATTAGAACTCATCACAGTTCTCCAAAATATAAAATGTTAAACTCTGTCTATACAGAATTTGCAGAATGTTTTTATTCTGTTAATAAATGATGTTTCAACACGACCGCTCAGGAAAGGAATTTTCGGAGCATCAACAGCACCGGCTCCATAAACAATCCAGCTGTCTCCTTCGCGGAAAGCTATGATTACAGATTTCTGATGCTTAGGACTTACGCAATCCATCTTGTCTTTATAACGAAGCTGATTAAGATTTGTTGACTCATAATAAAAAGAATCCTCTGTTTTTTCTATGATGATGTCTGTTTTTATCACGCCAAAAGGACTCATTTTAAGATCTGCAACAATTCTTCTTGTTCCATTTTTTGTTTCATCAGATATTTTTTCTGCTGCAGAATAAAGGTCAAAATATCTGTCATGCTCTTCAGACCAGTAAGGAATTCCAATGTAAGAATCAAAATCAGTTATAATCTCTTCCATTACTTCAGGTAAGTCTTCATATCCTTTATATGGAAATTTCTGAATTGCTTCTGCCATGTATGAAGGATCCAGTTTATTCATTACGGAACGAACTCTTTTACCAAGGTCTGTTTCATCCGTAATGCACATTTTCTTTGCTTTACCTGTATTCTTTAAAAGGGTTTTGCCACTGTCAACAGTCTTTTTCTCTGATGACGAAAGATTGGAATTAAACGAACCGGCATGAATGAAACTCATGGATAAAACGAGGATCGCAGTTAAAAATAATGTTTTTTTCATAATCATTCCTCCATTATAGTTGTAATCTTTATTTGTGTAAACAAAGGTAATGATGTATAATTACACTATAAAACTAAAATTTAAAAAGCGGGGTGTTTTATGCCGATTTCAGCATACATTAAAGAAACAATGAGCAATAAGAGTGCCGGTGTAATCAGGAAAATGTTTGAGGAAGGACTCAAACTTAAGGCACAATATGGAGAAGACAACGTTTTTGATTTCAGTCTCGGAAATCCTGACCTTGATCCTCCTGAAAAAGTAACAGATGCATTAAAAAAATGTGCAGCCGACGAATCAAAAAATATTCATGGTTACATGCCTAATGCGGGATACAAATTCTGTCGTGACGCAATGGCAAAAAAAACATCATTGGAACAGGGCGTTGAAATTTCCGGAGACTGCGTTGTAATGGCTGTAGGTGCAGCAGGAGCGTTGAATGCAGTGTTCAAGGCTGTTCTTAACCCTGGTGATAATGTTATAGTGCCTTCTCCTTTTTTTACAGAATACCGCCATTATGTAAAAAACTATCAGGGAGAACTTATTGAAGTTCCGGCAGCAGCTGACTGTTCTATTGATACTGAGGCAATAAAAAATTCCCTGAATGAAAAAACAGCAGCGGTACTTATTAATTCTCCTAATAATCCTACTGGAAGAGTTTATTCCCAGGCTAATATTGAACAGTTGTGCAAAGTTCTTGAGGAACATGGAAATAAATGTGGCAGAAAACCGTATCTCATCCTTGACGAACCCTACAGGGCAATCGTTTACGACGGAACAAAAGTACCTGCAGCATTTCCTCTTTATGATTCCAGTGTGGTTGTAACTTCCTTTGCAAAAAACATCAGTATTCCTGGAGAGAGAATAGGATACGTCTGTGTAAATCCTGCTTGTCCTGATAAAGATGATTTTGTTTCAGCAGTTATTTTCTGTACACGTGTACTGGGATTTGTAAATGCACCGGCTCTGTTCCAGAGAGTTGTTGCAGAAAGTTATGACGCTCCGTGTGATTATTCACTTTATAAAAAACGTCGTGACGAACTTATGGAAATTCTTGATGAAGCCGGCATCAAACATCTGGTTCCGGAAGGAGCATTTTATATGTGGTGCAAGGCTCCGGATTGTTTTAACAATGATGACATGGCTTTCTGTGATTATTTAAAGAAATATATGATTCTCGGAGCTCCGGGATCAAGTTTCGGAGGAAAAGGCTGGTTCAGGCTTGCATACTGTGTAAGTGAAAAAACAATTCTCAACAGCCGTAAAGCCTTCATTCAGGCAATGAATGATTTAAAATAATAAAAAGGCTTTTGTCATTTCTGATACAGGAGTGTGGATATATGAAGATTCTTATGGTTACAGCAGAAGCAGTGCCGTTTGCAAAAACAGGCGGACTTGCAGACATGGTAAGTGCCCTTTCAATTCAGCTTGCAAGAGAAGGTCATGATGTAAAAATTGTAATGCCCCGCTACTATAAAATCGACAGGAAGAAGCTGGAACTTCTTCCCGGCCCAATGGCAATAGCTGCAGGAAATGAAGAAACCTGGAGTGCGGTTTATACGACAAAAATGCCTGGTGAAGAAAAAGTCAGCGTTTATTTTATTGATCATGAACAGTGTTTCGGAAGGGATGGTATTTATGGAGTCCCGGGAGAAACAGATTTTCATGATAATCCTTACAGATTTGCAGTATTAAACCATGGAGCATTTCAGTTATGCAGAAAGCTCGGCTGGTATCCGGATATAATACATGCCCATGACTGGTCAACATCTCTTGCACCTGTGCTTCTAAAAAATGTATGCCGCTACTGCGGATTTGAAAATACTGCATCCGTACTTACAATTCATAATCAGGGCTATCAGGGAGTATATGGAAAAGATAAATTTCCAGCTCTCGGCATAGACTGGGGACTTTATTACGGTGCAGGTTTTGAACATAACGGGGCCATTAATTTTCTTCAGGCAGGAGTTTCCTGTGCGGACATGATTACAACTGTTTCTCCGACATACGCCCGCGAAATTCAAACAGCAGAAGGAGGGTTCGGTATGGACGGTCTTCTGCGTGTTCGCAGCGATGTAATAAGAGGAATTCTAAATGGAGCTGATTTAAGACAGTGGAATCCTGAAATTGATAAAAAAATTCCTGCAAACTATTCTGCAAAAGATTTGAGCGGAAAAACAAAATGTAAGGCTGAACTTCAGAAGCGTATGGGTCTTGAAGTAAATCCAGATATTCCTGTAGTAGGCATTGTTACAAGACTTGTTGATCAGAAAGGAATAGCAGAAGTATTTGCACCGACTTACGGTTCCATATTCAACATATGCGCAAACATGAAAGTTCAGTTTGCAATTTTAGGAAGCGGAGAAACATGGTGTGAAAATGAAATCAATACCCTGCAGTCCAAGCTTCCTAATTTAAGGGCTTACATAGGCTATGATGATGCACTCAGCCATCTTATAGAAGCCGGAAGTGATTTTTTCCTTATGCCGTCACGCTATGAACCCTGCGGATTAAACCAGATTTATTCAATGCTTTACGGAACTCTTCCTATTGTCAGACGTACTGGTGGACTTGCTGATACTGTTGATAATTACAATGAAAAGACAGGGGACGGTACAGGCTTTGTTTTTGATCAGCTGACGCCAGGTGCCGTTTACGACACGGTAGGATGGGCAGTATGGGCTTACTATAACAAAAAAGATCATATTCTTAAGATGCAGAAGGCTGGAATGAAAAAAACCTTCGGATGGGATGAAGCATCTTCAAAATACGTTCAGGTTTATAAAGAAGCACTTGCAAGAGGCTGCAGCCGCTTTTAATAACTATGAATAAATATAAAAACCGGCTATAACTTTTGAAGCTTTTTGCAGAATTTATAGCCGGTTTTTTCTATTCTAAAAAAACATTAACGTTCAAACCATTCATTATTAACTGTCAGATACCAGTCAGTTTCTGCAGCCTGTGATGTAGTTGTATACCATGAAATGCTTCCGTTTCTGTTAAGTACAGCAATTCTGCTTCCAATTCTTTCTACTTTTAACGGCAAACTGGAAGAACGTCTGTAAAGCATATTCTTTTTTGTTTCCGTATTACATGCATAAACCTGATTTTTTCCAAGATTTGTATAAATTACAGGGGTATAAAGTACTGTAAATGCAGAACTGTCTTCATCTGCAAGACGAAGGAGTTCCGTAGTTTTCTTAGAATTCAAGTTATATGAAAATACTTTTGAATTTGATGTTCCGTTTGAATTGCTGACGACGATACCGTAAAGAAATTCCGTATTCTCTTCATCAAAACTTAAAGAAAATACAACATTACCTTCAAATGCTGCAGGAACTATTTCCTTTGTAGAAATATTCATTGTTACAAGAGGAGAATCATTTTCTGAAACTGCAGATTTAGCAATGTAAAGCATGTTTTCAGATGTCAAAACTGCATCCTGTACTGAAATACCGGAATAAACTTCAGTATTTCGTTTTGTATTAAAATTATAAATTCCTACTGTTTTATTACCTGCAACATATACAAGACTGTCTGAACAAAGCCTGAGTGTCTTCAATTCGCTTTTTGGAGTAAAAAGAAGTTTCGCAGATGCTCCCTCCTGGGAAAGATCAATAATCTGAACATTTTTACGGCTGTTTTTTGTCCAGAGAATTACAGAAGAACCATAATGAATGATATTTTCATATCCTGGATTACGGGCTACGCTTTCAATATTCATCGTGTCAAATGAAGACTTGTAAATCGTATCTTCAGTCAGCATATAAAAATCCTCTCCGTCATTTGTAATGTCATAAATACGGCGGTACATTTTTTCAGTAATAGCCTCAAGAGTAAACATTTCACTTTCAGGAATGTCACTTACGGTATAAATATTTCCACTGGAAGTTCCAAGAATTATTTTACTGGAATCTTTTCCTATAGCCGTAAAAGAATCCCTGTTTCTCAATGATGTAAAAGTTTTTACGACACTGTCAGCAGGAGTTTTAGGTAAAGTCTCCCGTTTCTGCATAGCCCTTGAATAGGCAAGAAGTTCTTCGCTTTTTATAATCTTGATTACATTATTTTTTCCCATGGAAGTAACAAAATAAAGTCCCTCTGATTCAGAATCTGTATCACTGGAACACAGTAACGGAGATGAAGCAGACTCCTGAATAAGTTTTTTTCCTGATGCTGCATCATAGATACTTATGCTGTTTCCACGTACGCCGGCAAAAAAGCGGCTGTTACCAAAAAGTTTTATCTGATTAAGCTGGTTTTCAACAGAAAATTTCTTAAAAACTCCCATGTTTTCCAGATCATAATAATAAAGGTATCCCGAAGTTGAATAAAACAATGCTGTTTTTTCAGATGGTCCGGATTTAACGAAGGTAATTATACCTGAAATATCAGACGGCTGTTTTTTTGTAACACCTGTTTTTGCATCAAGAATGTACATTCCGTTTACGCTGGTTGTTCCTACAAAAAGATAAGTTCCGCCTTCAGAAAAAGAAAGCATGCTTACTGCACTTGAATATCTTTTTGTATATCTTCTCGAAAATGATTTTGAATCAAGAACGCTTATTCTGAATGTAGAAATTCCATCAGTCTCATAAACTGCAATATCTGAAGTTACGGGATTTCTTACGATGGTCTGAATCTGTAAATCAGTAATCTGATACTGTTCTCCGATTCCATCTACCGCATCCCATTTTATTATAAAACCATCTTTTCCTGCTGAATAAAAACTTCCATCAGAAGAAGCCTTTGAATCAAAGGAAAAAATTGATGTAACAGCGCCTTCGTGAGACTGTGTCGAAATAAAAGGTTGAGCCCATATGAAGGTTCCTGTAAAAAACATCCATGTAAATAAAATTTTCTTAAAAGCTTTCATATCAAACCTCATTTTTTAATAAAGAACATAAAATCACATATAAAGGCAAAAGCCATCAAAGATACAAGCAGGGCAATTCCCGCGTATTGTATGTATAAAAGAACTTTAGGATTCATTTTCCTTCTTGAAATCCATTCAATCAGGGCAAAGAGAATAAGCCCCCCGTCAAGGACGGGTATCGGGAGCATATTTGTAAAGAAAAGTGAAATACTGATAATTGCTAAAATTTGAAGGGTAGAAACAGTTCCTACAGAAAAACTCTCTTTATATCCTTCTTTTACAGTATCACCCATAATTGAAGATATCCTTACAGGACCGGAAAGTGCTTTTGTAAAGTTTATTCCCTTAAAAAGAATGCCGACACTTTTTATAGTCCATGAGGCAACATTCCATGTCTGCTCAGCGCCAAGTTTTATTGAATCAATAAAAGAATAAGCGCCATAATGTTCTTTTGTTATGGAAGACGGATCACTTATTATTCCTATTTTTCCGGCACCAGTATCTTTATCAAGAAGAACGTATACATTAAATCTTTTTTCTTCTCCGTTACGCAGGACGGTAATACTGACATCTTCATCAGGATGAAGAGTTATGTACTCAGCCATTTCAGAAAAATTTTTTACCGGAACATCATCTATCGAAATCACAGTATCTCCACTTTCCATTCCTGATTCATGAGCCGTTGATCTGATGTTTTCATATTTTTCATCTGCCATACTAACCGTAGTTCCGGCAGTATAATAATCATAACCAATGCCTGCTATCATACAGAAAAACAAAAATCCAAGTAAAAAGTTAGTGAAGGGACCTGCAAATGCAATTATAAGTCTTCTTAAAGGATATGTGCCGTAAAATGATTTTAAATCACTGCTTATAACTGAAGAACCGTTTTCAACAGCTTCCTTAAATTCATTTTCACCTTTCATTGCACAGTAGCCTCCGAAAGGGAACAGGGAAAGCCTGTAATCAACACTGCCAATTTTCTTATGAAGAAGAACCGGTCCCATTCCTATGGAAAGAGCCTCAACTTCGACACCGTTCAGTCTGGCTGCTATAAAGTGTCCAAGCTCATGAAGCAGGACAAGGATTCCTAGAGCTAAAAGACCTATAACAATCGTCATATTACCGGCTCCGGAGTATTGAGTTAAGAATCTCTGATGCAGACAGCCTTGCTTTTTTATCTGCCTCATAAACTTTATCCAGAGAATCCGGGACTTCACTCCAGTCAGCTTCAAGTGTACGACTGACTATCTTTGCAATATCCATAAATGAACATTCTTTATTTAAAAAGGCATGAACGGCAACCTCATTTGCAGCATTAAAAGCCACTGTATAGGAAGCACCTTTTTTAGCACACTCATAAGCTGCACCAAGAAGAGGAAAATCTTCCATTCTTGGCTTATAAAATGTCATTTCATGATCAGCAAGATCAAAAGGGGTAAGATAATTCTTTTCATATTCAGGCCATACGAGGGCGCCAAATATCGGATGTCTCATATCAGGATCAGAGATCTGTGCATAAAGTACACCATCATTTGTTCGCACAAGGGAATGAATAAGACTTTGTGGATGAACAACAACTTTTACCCTTGAAGGATCAAAATCAAAAAGCCTTACAGCTTCTATAACTTCCAGTCCTTTATTAGCAAGGCTGGCGCTGTCAATTGTTATTTTTGGTCCCATATTCCACGTAGGGTGGTTTAAAGCCTGTTCTACAGTTACATTCTGCAGCTGTTCTTTTGTGTAATTCCTGAAAGGACCGCCTGAGGCAGTAATTATTATTTCACTTATATTTTTTGTACCGATTTTCTGAGTAAGATTGAAAATGGCAGAATGTTCACTGTCGACGGGAAGAATCTGTACATGATTTTCCTGTGCAAGTCGCCTGATTATAGGCCAGGCCATAACTACCGTTTCTTTATTTGCAAGGGCAAGATCTATTTTATTTTTTATTACAAGAACAGAAGGTTCAAGTCCTGCAGCACCGGCAATTCCATTTACAGCAATATCAGCAGAACTTTCTTTTATAAGTTTTTCTATTCCTGAAATTCCGTCTTTTGAAAAAACAGTTCCTTTACAGTTAAATTCTCTGCAAAGTTCTTCCATTTTTTTTTCATTAGAACCGCAGCTTAAGCCACAAATTTCAAATTTATCAGGAAAATTACGTGCAATATCCAGAGTCTGAGAGCCAATTGAACCAGTACATCCAAGAACAAGTATTTTCTTTTTCATCAGAAACTAAACCCATAAAACACTTTTATAAGGTAATAGAACACAGGAGCAGACATCAGAAGGGAATCAAACGAATCTAAAACTCCTCCTCGTCCAGGAATCATTGTACCGGAATCTTTGACACCGGCAGAACGTTTAAATACAGATTCTGTCAGATCTCCGGTAATCGATGAAACGGAAATTACAGCTCCAGTAATAATAATTTTTATAATATTTCCGGAAAAAATCTCCGGCCATATATAGCGCACTAAAATCCCTGCACCAATAGATCCTGCAATTCCGCCAAAAAAACCTACAAGACTTTTATTTGGACTTGCTTTTACTATTCCACGATTATTTTTTCCAAAAAGTACTCCAAAAAACCATGCAAAACTGTCACAGAAATACACCATTAAAAGAAATGCAACGATCAGCTGATTGGAAATATCCTTTTCACCCATTCTTGCAATTGAAAAACGTGAAATATAAGTCATAAGAAAACCGCTGTAAACAAGAATTAATGAAGAAGCAGCCATTTTCATTAATGAATCAGAAAAATCAGATGCAGAAAATACTTCAACAGAAAGGACAATCAATATCTCTACAACAAGTACAAGCACAAGAATATGCTCAGCAGAATAAAAAGTAAGCTTTGTAAATACTGGCAGGACTGCAATCAAGGCAGCACAAAAAGGCAGGACAGTGTTTAGCACAAGTATTAAAGCCCTGTTAAGAAGTTTTGTCTTATACGAAAAAATATTATAAAGCTCATTACATACAAGCAGAGAAGACAGTATTAAGAAAACATGAAGGGGAAGGTGATTAAAATAATTCAGAAAGACAAGGCATAAAACCAAAGGTATACCTATAAAAAAAATGCCTAATCTGGAAATAACTTTACTCATTTTATACAGCTCCAAAACGTCTGGTTCTATTTTGAAATTCATTTATATGGCCTATAAATTCATCCCTTTTATAATCAGGCCATAGTGTATCACAAAAAATTAATTCTGCATATGCAGCATGCCACAACATAAAATTACTGAGGCGCTTTTCTCCACCGGTTCTGATCAGGAGGTCCATATCCGGCAGTTCAGGAACATCGAAATTATCAGAAATAGTACTTTCCTGGATTTCTTCAGGTTTAAGGGAAAGTCCGGCAATCTTTCTGACAGAACGTAATATTTCATTACGTCCGCCATAATTAATTGCAAGATTTATTGTAGTTCCGTCAAAACTTTCAGTTTCTTTTTCACATTCGATGATATCTTCCTGAATTCCCTTAGGCAGACCTGTTATATCACCTAAAAGTTTTACACGGATTTTGTTCTCTTTATAAAAATTAAGTTCACCAAGCAAATGTCCGTGGATAAGATTCATCAGAAAACCAACTTCCTGCTGAGTACGCTTCCAGTTTTCAGTAGAAAAAACATAGAGAGTAAGATACTTGATTTTCAAATCACTGGCTGCTTTTGCAATTTCCTTTGCACGCTTCAGTCCTTCAGAATGACCGTTTGTTCTTATACCGCCTCTCTGTTTTGCCCAGCGTCCGTTTCCGTCCATTATTATACCTACATGAACAGGAACACAGCCTTCTTTTTCCAATGAATCTACCACCGTATTATTCCATTATTTCTTTTTCTTTTGCTTCGTAAACTTTATTTATTTCTTCTATGTATTTATCTGTAAGTTTCTGAAGCTTATCAGTTTCAGTTTTAAGCTGATCTTCTGTAAGTTCTCCAGCTTTCTGCTGCTTTTTAAGTTCATCATTACCATCACGACGAATGTTACGGATAGTTGTACGGTAATTTTCAGCAGTAGTCTTTGCCTGTTTTACAAGTTCCTTTCTTCTGTCTGCTGTAAGAGGCGGAATTGAAATTCTTATAACCTTTCCATCATTTGAAGGATTAAGACCAAGTTCTGCTTTCTGAATAGCTTTTTCAATTTCAGTAATAAGTGACTTATCAAAAGGAGAAACCACTACCATACGTGCTTCAGGAATTGAAATCGTTCCAACCTGGCTGAGCGGAGTAGGAGTTCCGTAATAATCCACGCGAACTTTATCAAAAATTGATGCACTTGCTCTTCCTGTGCGGATTGTATTGTATTCATCCTTGAGTGCATTTACAGTTTTTTCCATACGGCTTTCATTATCTGCCATTTTGAATCCCCCTTAGAAATATCATTACATTTCATTTAAAACAAGAAAGACGATCTGCCTGCCGGCAGACCGCCATTCTATGAATTTAATTATTTACCAAGAATAAGAAGCTCAACCTGACCGAATTCAAGTTTTGCTCCAACTTCTTTTGCAACTTCATCAAGTTTTGCTGCAACAGACTTTTTGTCATCTTTAACAAACATCTGGTCAACGAAACAGATTTCAGCAAGATGCTTGTTGATTTTTCCCTGAAGGATTCCAGCCTTAACGTTCTCAGGTTTAGATGCCATCTTTTCATCCTGAGCCATCTGAGCAGTAAAGATTTCTTTCTGTTCATCAATATAAGACTGTGGAACATCTTCCTTCTTGATGTAAGCAGGTGTAAATGCAGCAAGGTGCATACAGCAGTCGCGTGCAAATTCCTTTACTCTATCATCTGTAGAACCCTTTATTACTGTAACGGCACCAGACTTAAAGTCAGAATGTACGTAAATACCTGCAACAGCATTTTCTGGAACTTCTACAATAAGAACTTTTGAAAGAGACATGTTTTCACGTGTGCGTGTTGCAAAATCAAGAAGAATGTCATTAAGTTCTTTTTCTACTTTTGTGTATCCTTTTGCAAATACTTCATCAAGTATTTTTTCTCCGCTGGCTACAAATTCTGCATTTTTTGCAACGAAGTCAGTTTCACAAACAAGTTCAGCAACAGCAATTTTATTTCCTACCTGACGAACAAAAATACGTCCTTCAGAAGTAGCTCTTTCTGCACGTTTTGCAACAGCTGCGAGACCCTTTTCTTTAAGAAGTTTAGCAGCTGCATCAAAATCGCCATTTGTATCAGCAAGAGCTTTTTTACAATCCAACATACCTGCGCCAGTAGCTTCGCGCAGTTCTTTTACCATAGCAGCAGTTACAGCCATATGTATCTCCGATTAATTGAAATTGAATTATTTTGTATATTTGTCTTCGTCAACAAATTCCTGTTCATCTCTCTTATCAGCTTCAAGGTCTTCTTCTTTTGTTTCTGTAGGAGTATAGTTTGAATAGTCAACGATTTCTTCATCTTCACTCTTTGTTGAAGCATCTGTACGAACATCATCTTCATCACCAAGAGTTTCAATAATCTTAAGACCCTGTTCATTATCAGCTTCAATAACAGCATTTGCAATGATTGAAGTGAAAAGGCTGATGGCACGAATTGCATCATCATTACCAGGAATAGGATAATCAATTCCTTCCGGATTACAGTTTGTATCAACGATTGCTACGATAGGAATACCCATGCGGCGAGCTTCAGCAACAGCTATCTGTTCTTTATGAGTATCGATGATGAAGATAGCTCCAGGAAGTTCCTTCATATCTTTCATTCCACCGTAATTCTTTGTAAGCTTATCTTTTTCTTTGAGAAGGTTAGCAACTTCTTTCTTTGTAAGATTGTTAAATGTACCGTCAACTTCCATCTTTTCAATTTTCTTAAGACGAAGAAGAGACTTTTTAATTGTTGCAAAGTTTGTGAGGGTACCGCCAAGCCAGCGGTTATTTACATAGAACATTCCACAGCGTTCTGCTTCTTTTGCAATAGCCTGCTGTGCCTGTTTTTTTGTTCCAACAAAAAGAACTGATTTGCCTGATGCGGCAACCTTGCGGATAACTTCATAGCTGTCTTTAATAGCTGTGATTGTTTTCTGCAAATCAATGATGTGAATTCCATTGCGAGAAGCAAAAATGTACTTCTTCATACGTGGATCCCAACGCTTTACCTGATGTCCGAAATGTACTCCAGACTCAAGAAGACTCTTCATGGTTACAACTGCCATGATCAACTCCTTCACCGGAAGATTTTCTACCTGAAAAGGTGAATTCTTCCACCTGACCTTAATTCTCGTGACTGCAAAAGCAGCCCGGATGATTTCGTAGTACTGAGATGGCACACAACCATTTTTTTTCAGTACCCGGCACTTTCCTTAAAGAAAGGAATAATTCTGCGAGCGCAATATATCATATAGCTCAAAAAGAGGCAAGCCCATAATAGAACTGTAACTTCCTTCAATTTTTTCTATAAAGAAAGAAGCCTTACCCTGTATACGGTATCCTCCGGCTGCATCTTTCCATTCCTCTGTATTCACGTACCATTCAATTTCATCATCGGTCATAGACTTAAAAAAAACATTATTAACGCTCTTTCTTACAGTAACCGTTTCATTTTCACCGTTAAAGAGTGCAATGCCGGAGACCGTTTTATGCATCTTTCCCTGAAGGAGATGGAGGTATTCAACAGCCTGATTTCTGTCAGATGGCTTTCCTAAAATTAAATTTTCAGTACAAATTACTGTATCAGCACCTAAAACAAGAGATTTTTTATCTGTTTCCTTTATTTTTGTACTAACTGCCATTACTTTTTTTTCTGCAATAAAAGAACTCACGTCCAGAATATCAATATCATGGGGGTAAGATTCATCAATATCTGCAGGGAAAACCTCATAAGGAATACCCATTCTGTCCAGCAGTTCCATGCGGCGAGGAGAAGATGAAGCAAGAATTATTTTTTTCATAATTAAATATACTCTGTTTCAGTTTTAGATTTTAATTGACTAAATCATTGCAAACCGATATCTTTGCAGGAAAGTAAGAGCAGGGGAGATTAGCTTAACTGGATAAAGCGTTGGCCTCCGGAGCCGAAGACTGTGGGTTCGAATCCCGTATCTCCCAAAAAAAATAAGGAAAACTAAAGAGCAGAAAAGCACTTCAGTTTTCCTTTTTTTTATCTATAAAGTTTCAGAAAACAACAAATTATTTTGATTTTCCAGAAGAACTTCCGTTACTCTGCATGGAACGAAGAAGGTTAAGTGCCTTCTGACGTACAGGAGTTACGTAACGATAATTTGTTGCAATTTCAGAAATAGACTGAATCATTGCTGATTTATCCTGAACTGTTGGAGCAAGACTTTCATATGCATTAAGAACCTCGAGGGCAAGTGAACTTGTCGGATTCAAAGCTGCATATTTTCTGTGAATGAATTCGATTGTCGAAATAACTTCATCATTTTCATTTATACCAATCTTACCAAGAGAACGGATAGCTGCAGTTACAACCATAGGCTCCTTGTCTTCTGCTGCAATTCCCACAAGTGTATTCTTTGAGGCTTCCGTAGGAATCTCTCCAAGAAGATCACAGGCTTTTGCACGGATATCAGGGAAATTATTCATTACGCGGCCGTTGCTGCGTGAAAGTTTGTTGATTCCTTCTCCTGCAAGACTGTCAAGGGCTGCTACCATATCAGGAGAAGCACGTCCTGCTGATACTGCATTTTCAAGATATTCCAACGCAACGAGCTTATTGTCGTAATCATCTGAAGCAGCAAGTTCCGTAATAATTGCATCTTCTACGTTACTAAGATAATCCTGTTCTACAGTCGTTTCAGAACGCTTTGATGTATTCTGATTTGTCGAATTCTGAGCTGAAATGTAGGAAGCGGTCAGTACGAATAAACATCCGCACAAAATTTTAGACACTTTCATGTTGTCCTCCAAATAATATCTCAATTAATTAATTTATAGTAAAAACCTTAAAAAATCAATCAGTCATCAAGAGCAGGAAGGTGCAGTTTCCACTTTCCGTCTATACGATTAAAATTATAATAAATAGTATCCGTATCTTCCTGGAACTGAACTACTTTAACCGTATCCTTTGTCTCATAACGGATTTCATCAATGGTACGTCCGGCCCGGGCTGGAACAAATACAAACTTGAAATAATCACTGAGAGAATTAAGTTTCAGGCCTTTAACCGGAAGACGACCGGCAGCCCTCTTAAGATTAACGCTTTTAGACCAGTACTCAATGCTTTCTTCATCAAGATACGAGTACCATCCGCTGTAATCCATATTAGCCATAATTGCTTCAAGTTTTGTAATGGTAACAAGAATCTGCTTTTTATCATTCGTGAATTCTTCTTCAGAAACATCAACATTACCCTTTGAACGCTGATATTCTGCATCACCTGGAACTGAAGGAGTTTCTGCAGCCGGCACATTTTCCACCTGAGAGCCTCCCTCCGCCTTAGTACCTGCGCATGAAATAAAAAATACTGATGCACATACGATAGCTGAGAGTGTTTTAAAAATAATCTTTTTCATATTCTTCAGTCTACTACTAATCATATTTTACGTCAATTTTTATATTGTTAAACATTCTGCCGTTTGATAAAATCCAGGCACAAGATACAATAAGCAAGAATCATGGAGATTATATGTCAAAAGCAGTATTTCCGGGAACTTTTGATCCGCCTACCTACGGTCACCTGAACCTTATAAAAAGGGCAAGCCTTCTTTTTGACAGCATAGACGTGCTCATATCGGTAAACCCTGACAAGAAAACACTTTTTTCAGAAGAAGAACGTTTTAACCTTCTCACGGAACTTACAAAAGACTTCAGCAATGTAACGGTGCACAAATGGAACGGCCTTGTTGTTGATTACTGCGCCAAAGCAGGTTCGAAAGTCCTGCTCAGGGGAATTCGCAACACCGTAGACTTTTCCTATGAGTTTGACCTTTCACTCATGAACCGTTCTCTTGACAGTGAGGTAGAAACACTTTTCATGCCTACTGAACAAAAGTATTTTCTGATCAGAAGCAGCAGCATAAAGGAAGTTGCGCGACTGGGAGGTAACATAAGCCTGATGGTTCCTCCTGCAGTTGAAAAAGCACTTAAAGAAAAATACAACATAAAAATTTGAATTTCTTATGACAAAATGACAAAATTTGACAAAATGTTAAGAAAAAATAATTGACATATTCCAAATTGGCAGTATAATTCTTGACATGATTCGGTAATCTGTTGTAGTATCTGAAACGTTATACACAGATAACTAAAAACTATAGCGAGGATATATTATGGCAGTACCTAGATCAAAAACTTCAAAAGCTGTAACTAAAAGAAGAAGAGGCGTGAACATGCATCTTGATACTCCGCATCTTGTTGAATGCAGCAACTGTGGAAACCTTGTTCTCCAGCATCATGTATGTCAGAAATGCGGTTTCTACCGCGGACGTCAGGTGATCACACCAGAAGTTAACGGCTAAAAAAAACTTTAGGAGCAAAAAAATGGACGAATTGTTCGAAAAAATGCAGAAGCTTATTGCTGAAAAACTTGAGATCGATCCAGCAAAAGTTACATTGGAATCTTCATTCCGCGGAGACCTTGGAGCAGACAGTCTCGATACTTACGAATTGGTTTATGCTATTGAAGAAGAAATGGGCGTTCAGATTCCAGATGACAAGGCTAACGAATTCGAAACTGTAAAAGATGCCTACGATTACATTAAATCACAGAAATAAGTAAACCGTAAGGTTGTTTATAAAACACAGTATTTACATACTGTGTTTTTTTTTGTTTAAATTAGGTTATAATAAAACCACTTCATAAACTTTACCTTCGGGAGAAACCTCACAGTTATACAAAATGAAACTTGATGATTATTTTTTTGAAAAACATACCCTGTCTCAAGAAAGAAAACATGTCCTTCTTGAATTCTGCAGGAACCTCGAAATAAAATTCAGGGATTTAACCCTTTTGGACCTGGCACTGACACACCGCTCTTACTCAAATGAGAATAAAGCGTATAAATACAGAAATAATGAAAGACTGGAATTCCTTGGAGACAGTGTTCTCGGACTGGCAACGGCAGCTTTTCTGTATGATGACATGGAAAACAACGCAGAAGGAGATCTTGCAAAAATAAAATCAAATGTCGTCAGTGAACAGACGCTTGCTCCAATTGCAATTGAAAAAATGCATATTGATTCTGTACTTGTACTGGGAAAAGGAGAAGAAATAACAGGAGGCCGGCATAAGAAAGCTATTCTTGCGGATGCAGTTGAAGCTGTAATAGGAGCTCTGTATCTTGATTCAGGATATAAGAGTGCAGAAAAACTTGTCGACCGGCTCATAGTGCCTGAAATACGAAAAGTACAAACAAACACGGGCAACAAAGACTATAAAACCATACTTCAGGAATACTACCAGAAAAAATGCAGGAAAACTCCGGTTTATGAACTGCTGAGAACTTACGGTCCTGACTGTGACAAAACTTTTGAAGTACAGGTAAAACTTGGAAACACCATTTACGGTCCGGTTACCGGAAAATCAAAAAAAGGAGCAGAGCAGGAAGCTGCAAGATCTGCATGTATGCTTTTGCAGATAAAATAAAAAAAATCAAAAAAAAAATTAATTTTTTTTGAATATGCTATTGACATTTTTTTTACAAAAGCATATAGTCTTAAACATCAACGCGGCAGTCGTATAACGGCTCATTACCCCAGCCTTCCAAGCTGGAGACGAGGGTTCGACTCCCTTCTGCCGCTCTAAAAGTTCTGATTAACATTAATCAGAACTTTTTTTATTTTAAAATATTTATACTTAATTTTTACATCTTCCTTAAAATATGTTTTTTACGCTATATTCTGATTATGAGTGAAGAAAAATACATACGTCCTACATGGGACGAATACTTTATGGAAGTAAGCCGCACTATTGCAAAACGAGCAACATGTGACAGAGGAAGAAGCGGCTGTGTAATCGCAAAGGATAATCAGATTTTAGTTACAGGATACGTAGGCAGTCCTGCCGGATTACCCCATTGTGATGAAGCAGGGCATCTTTTTAGAAAATCAATTCATGCAGACGGTTCCATCACAAATCACTGCGTCCGCACAGTTCATGCTGAACAGAATGCAATATGCCAGGCTGCAAAACGCGGAATAGCCATTGACGGTGCAACGCTATACTGCAAAATGACTCCCTGCCGCACCTGTGCAATGCTCATCATAAACTGCGGAATTAAAAGGGTAGTTTGCGAAAAACACTACCATGATGAAGAAGATTCCATAAAGATGTTCAGTGAGGCTGGAATAAGAATTGAACACCTGGAAGATTCCGTTCAGACTTATGCAGATATGTAAAAATTCAATCAGTCATAAAATTTCTTAAAACAAATATAAAAATATTGACATTATGTAGCCGTTGCTATACATTTTAGTTACCGATTGTTCGGTAACTAAAATATGACGAACAAAATACCTGAATCAACTACAAGAGACAAAATCCTCAGCGCAGCATTCTCCCTCTACGAGATGAATTTCTCAGATGCCTCTTTAAGCAGAATTGCAAAAAAAGCAGGTATAACAAAGACTGCCATTTACAGACATTTCAGGGATAAAAATTCTCTTGAAAAAGAAATGTTCAGGATTGTTTACGATTCATTCTACGACGTACTGAAAAGATTTTCAGATAAAATAAAAGAAGATAAGCCGTCTGAAGCTTTTGCACTGATACTTGAGTTCATACATAAAAACACATCATTCGTATCTTTTTACATGCTTTCAGCTGCAGAAAACAGTCAGGATAATCTGATCATAGAAATGAAAAAAAGAAAGCTTCCGATTTTTAATGAAATTCTGACCAGTGACGGGTCTATAAACAGTCTTGATTTTTACGTCAAAACAATTTTTTCAACTGCAACTATTATCTGCATGGTTTCTGCCAGAAAAAAATGTCCTGAAATATCACTTTCTGATGAAGATTTCTATAAGGCCGCAGGAACACTAATTCTGAACGGACTTCAAAATTCAATTTCACAGATTACAGAACTCAGATTTGCCGAGCTGGAACAGTCTGTACGAGATTCAATAAAAGACCTTGATCCTCCTGACAGAATAATAATCGCACTGAATTCAGCCATAAAGAAAAACGGTTACAAAAATGTCACCCTTGAAGAAATTGCAAGGGAACTGGGTATGGCAAAAAGCAGTCTTTATACATGGTTTACAAATAAAAACGATCTTTTTTCAAAAATAATTTATAAAGAACTGGACATGCTTTTAACAGCAGTAATTGAAAACCAGTACTGCGGTCAGACAATGGAGGAAAGAGTATTTCTGATAATGTCAACAAGCCTGGAATTTCTCCTGTCACGCCCGCAGCTTATAAACGTATTTCAATGGCTGCAGCTTACAGAAAACTTCGGTGAAAAAATCTGTACAAATCCAAATTTCAACATGCAGCAGATTATCGAAGATTTCTTCAAAAAAAATCCCGTAACAAAAAGTGTTCCGGAACTTGGATTCGGAACTAAAAACTATGAAATAATTACAAACTGGATATTCATAATGCCGGTATTCACAATTTTTCATGGTGAAAAACACGGTTTCACGGACAATATAACCCGTGCAGCCCTTAGGGAAACATTTAAAATGATAGAACAGGGACTTGTACTTGATAAAGAATTAAACAGTCAGGGAGGTATAAAATGATCATCCATCTCAAAAAAATTGCAGCCGGAACATGTCTGATGCTTGCAGCATTACATCCTGTCATTCATGCACAGGAAAGGGTTTCCGAACAATCGGTAACACTTACTCTTGAACAGGCAGTAGAATATGCAATTGAACACAGCAAAACTCTGAAAAGTTCAGATATAGATCTGGAAATGAAAAAAAGAGCTTCAGCAAACAGCTGGAACGTGTTTCTTCCAAATATGTCCCTTACCGGAACCATGAACCGTTCAACAGAGTATTCTCCAAGTTCAGCAGCAATGAATCAGCTGATTTCGTCAATTACACACACTGAAGCTGCATCAGATTTCGCAGACGAAGAATCCCGATGGGCAGTTGTAGGAGGTTTTACTTTCGGGTGGACTTTTACACCTGCATACATCGGACAGATCATGCAGAGTCATGCAAACTATGAACTGCAGAAAATAACATGGGAACAGACAAGACGTGATACAATAATAAACATTAAAAAAATATATTACGGTCTTCTCCTTCAGGAACAGAGTCTGAATATTCAGAGAACAACCCTTGAGAATGCGCGTAAAAGAGCAGAACAGGCAGAAGCAAACTACAAGAACGGTCTTATTCCTGAACTTTCCCTCCTTCAGACTCAGGTAAGCTATGAAAATCAGAAACCTGATCTTGAGCAGGCAGAAAGATCTTACCGTCAGTCTCTTGATATGCTTGCATTCCTCATAGGCCTTCCGGTAGGAACAAACATCACTCTTAACGGAACCATTGAACCGGAATACGTAAAGGTTGATTATGACACTCTCATTGAGCAGTACGGTTATTCATCACTTGACCTTCAGTCTCTCAATGAAAACATTCACCTTACAAACCTCGGTCTGAAAACACTTACCCTTGCAACTTATTTTCCGGCATTAAGCCTGAACTATTCATGGCAGCCTGCTTACATGGGAAAAGCATTCAGCTTTGCAGGAGACATCGGAAAGGATGACATGTGGTACGATTCAGGTTCCCTCAGTCTTACAGTTGCCTGGA
Organism: Treponema rectale; assembly: GCF_014202035.1. NCBI lineage: Bacteria > Pseudomonadati > Spirochaetota > Spirochaetia > Treponematales > Treponemataceae > Treponema > Treponema rectale. Next base: position 814,550 of record NZ_JACHFR010000001.1, on the reverse strand, counting down.
ATCTGACAAACATGCTTCCATGGTCTACAAACCAGCAGCAGGCAAAAGACCTTAAGCAGGTAAAAAAACAGCTTGCCATGACAAGGGAAACACTTTCTGAAAATCAGAAAGTTCAGGTAAGGAAAGCTGTAGATACGCTTATTGAATCTAAGGCCCAGATTGAAAATATGAGCAGGAATATTTCCCTTGCACAGAGAGCATACGATGCTACCCTTAAGGCTTACAGAAGCGGAACAACAGAACTTCTTGACCTCAGGGATGCGGAAAACTCTCTTAATCAGGCAAAACTCGGACTTGCAAACCAGAAATTCAACTATATTTCTGCTTTACTTGATCTTGAAAATACACTTAATACAACTTTAACCCGTACTGACGGAAATGGAGACAAGAAATGAAAAAGAACAGATCATTAAACACGATTATTACAGCTTCTGTAATTTTAATGCTGTGCTGTATCGCAGCATCCTGCAGTAAAAAAGACGCGGCTGCAGGAGCAGAAAAGAATGATGCTGTATATGCTGTGAATGCATATAAAACTTCAGCAGACAATCTGGACAGTTATCTTGAATTCGGAGGAGACGTAGACTCAGTTTCTGCCGTTGATGTACTTCCTGATGTATCCGGAAAAATTTCAAGCATAAAAGTAAGCATCGGAGAACTGGTATCAAAGGATGAAGTTATCTGTTATGTCGATGCAAGCCGACCAGGATATATATATAGCGAATCTCCTGTGAAAGCACCGATAGCCGGAAGACTTACATCTTTTGCCCCGACAGTCGGAACCATGGTTGCTCCATCAATGTCAATTGCAAAAATCAGCAATACGGATGATCTTGAAATAAAAGTTAACGTACCGGAACGCTTTATAAGCCGTATTTCTAAAAACCAGAATGCTGTCCTTACATTTGATTCATACCCTGGTGAAGAGTTTAAGGCAAAAGTTTTTGAAGTAAGTCCAGTACTTGATACCACATCACGTACGATGCAGATTAAACTCCGCATTACAGAAAAAAATTCCCTCATTAAAGTCGGAATGTATGCACGTGTCCGTCTTATTACGCAGAGCATCAGCAATGCAATAGTTGTACCGGACAGTTCGATTATTACAAGAGACGGTAAACCTTATATTTTCATAATTGACAGTGAAAAATCTACGGAAGAAAAATCCTTTGTAAAACTTGTTTCAATAAAGAAGGGTATTACCGTTGATGATAAGACAGAAATTACAGAAGGACTTAAAGCCGGAGACGTTATCATAGTAAAGGGACAGACGCTTCTCAATGACGGAGCAGCAGTAAATGTCATCTCAACTGCAAACGGAGACTAACAATGACTTTTTCAGAAAAATGCGTACGAAAACCAGTAACAACCCTCCTTGTATTTATAGTAATGGTTGCACTGGGAATTTACTGTACATTTAATCTTCCTGTAGATATGTTCCCTGACATGGAACTTCCATACATGGTTGTATATACAACATATCCGAATGCCGGTCCTGAAGAAGTAGAGCAGAGTCTGACAAGAACACTCGAAAGCTCTCTTTCTGGTCTTTCTGGTCTTAAAAAGCTTCAGTCCAGGTCAATGTCAGGGCTCAGTCTGATAATTCTCGAGCTTAACTACGGAGTAAACCTTGATTCCGCTGCAAATGAGATACGAGACAAAATAGATATGGTGCGAAGTTATCTGCCTGATGACGCAGCATCTCCTATAACCATAAAAATGGACCCTTCAATGATGCCTATAATGATGCTTACACTTGAAGGTAACCGGACTCCGGAAGAATTAAGGGCCTATGCAGAAGACGTGATTCAGCCAAGGCTTGAACAGCTTGACGGAGTTGCATCTGCAAATGTAATCGGTGGTCGTGAAAAGTCAATAAACGTAGAAATTCCACGAGACAGACTCGAAGCATATGGACTTTCAATCAGTCAGGTAGCACAGATGATTGGAGCTCAGAACATTCAGAGTTCAGGCGGAACAATTTCAAGTGATGAAAAAAACTATACCATCAAGACAAACGGAAAATACCAGAGTATTGAAGATCTTAAGAATACAGTAATTTCATATAAGACAAAGATGGTTAATTCCATGTCTGCGCCTCAGATTGTTACATTAAGACTTCGTGACGTTGCTGATGTTTATGAAGGTTATAAAAATCAGAGTACACTTGCATTTCTTGACGGCAGTGCCTGCGTTATGCTTAACATCCAGAAACAGAGCGGAAAAAATTCCGTTACTGCTGCAAAAAACGTACGCAAGGCTCTCGAAAAACTTAAGCTTGAACTTCCAGAAGATATAAAGATCGTCGAAACTTCAAATACCACTGACATTATTGAACAGACAATTTGGGAAGTCGTAAAATCTGTAATTACTGGAGCACTTCTTGCAATCGCAGTTCTCTTCGTATTCCTGCGCTCATTCAAGAGTACATTCATCATCGGTCTCAGCATTCCGATTTCCGTATTCGTAACCCTCATGCTTATGTACTTCAAGGGAATTACCATTAACATGATTTCTCTTGCCGGACTTCTCCTTGGAATCGGTATGCTTGTAGACAACTCAATCGTTGTACTTGAAAATATCTATGCCTACAGGCAGAGGGATGCAAAACTTACAGTTGCAGCAATTCTCGGTTCTCAGGAAATGATTTCTTCTATCACTTCCAGTACACTGACATCCATCTGTATCTTTCTTCCGATGCTTTTATTCAAAAGTAAACTTGGAATCATGGGACAGATGTTTGACAACCTTGCATGGACCATTATTTTCTCACTGACCTGTTCCCTTATAGTTGCAATGGCCCTTGTTCCTGTTCTTTCATCATCTTACCTTAAGATTGACAAGCTTAATTCAGAAGGCTCGGGAATAACATACGGAATAAACAAGGTTTTCAATAATTTCTTTCTCCGTATGGATAATGCATATGCAAAAGGCGTAAACTTTGTTCTGAACCACAGAAAATCTTTTATTGCTTCGCTTATCGTAATCTTTGTCATCAGTATTGTTTCCATTAAGTGGATCGGATTCATCTTTATGCCGGAAAGTGCAGCGACATCTGTAGGTGTAACCTTTGAACTTCCAAAAGGGTCAACTCTTGAAGCAACGGAAGCAACGGTAAAAGAATTTGAACAGAAAGCCCTTCAGGTACTTTCCGGAGTAAAATATACTTCCGTAACAGTAGGAGGAACCAGCGTCATGTCTGCAGGTTCGTCTACAAACGAAGGTGCCGTTACATTTACTTTATACCCTGAATCAGAAAGAAAGGCAGGATGGGACTCTGATAAAACTGCAAAAGAAAAACTGAGAAAATTCTTCAATGACTATCCGGGAGCAAAGCTTTCTTTCTCTACAAACATGAACAGCGTAGGTTCTTCAGGAATTTCCATAGACGTTAAATGTGATGATCTTGATACTTTAAGAGAAACCGGAGCTGCCATCGAAAAACTCCTTAAAGAAAAAGGCGGAGAATGGGTAACGGAAGTTTCATCTGATCAGGAAGACGGACTTCCACAGGCAGAAATCATTGTAAACAGAAACCGCATGTATGAACTTGGACTCAACATTTATAATGTAGGAGCTGAAATCTCGGCAGCAATCAATGGAACTACAGCAAGCCGTTATACAGACAACGGAGATGACATTGATGTAATAGTAAAGCTGTCAGAAAAGGACAAGACAAAACTTGCAGATCTGGATCAGCTTTCTGTAATCAACTCGCAGGGACAGAGAATTCCTCTTTCAAGCTTTGCATACTATGAACAGAATGAAGCACCTGTAACGATTTTCCGCGAAAACCAGTCAAGAAAAGTAACGATTACAGCAAACCCAAAGTTCGGTTTGTCTCTTGATGTAGTACAGTCAAACATATCTAAACTTATCAATGACAATATTCCGAAAGATGATTCTGTACTCATTTCTTTCAGCGGTGCATTCGAAGATACAGTTGAAGCTGTTTCTGCCTTCGGTGCAATCATGCTCATGGCAGCAATTCTTGTATTCGTAGTCATGGCATCACAGTTTGAATCACTGGTCGATCCGTTCATCGTTATTCTTACAATTCCTCTGTCATTCATCGGTGTAATTGCAATCTACGCCCTTACAGGTACACAGCTTAACGTAATTACAATCATGGGTGTACTTGTTCTGATCGGAACTATCGTAAATAACGGTATTGTTCTTGTTGATTACACAAACCTTCTCAGAAAAAGAGGTTATGAACTTATGGAAGCCTGTGTTGAGGCAGCCAAAAACCGACTCAGACCTATTCTCATGTCTACTCTTACAACAGTAATATCCCTTATGCCTATGGCATTCTTCCCGGGAGAAGGTTCTGCTTCAATGCAGCCTATTTCCCTTACTGTATTTGGAGGAATGACATTCGGTTCAATCATGACACTTTTCCTTATGCCGACAATTTACTATATCGTAAATTCACGCAGAATCAAAAAAGCTCAGAAACGGGCTGCTAAAAAAGCACTTATGGATCAGAAGAAGATTGAAGCCTATGACAGAATAAACGGAGGTAAATGATTATGGACGGAAAAAAATGCTGCAGGGTTGAAATAATCTGTTCGCAGGCTCTTGAAGAAGATTTTACCCAGGAATTTATTACTGCAGGCATCGGAAAAAAATTTACCAAAATAAACCCGGTAATGGGAGCAGGCTGTTCAAATCCTCACCTTGGAGATTCAGTATGGCCGCAGCTTAACATTATGTACATAATCTTCTGTGATGAAAACGAAGCTGAAAAACTTATTGCAACAGTAGAAAAACTCAGAAAACTTTACATTACTGAAGGTATTGCATGTTTCGTTTCTGAAAGTTCAGAATTCTAAAAAAGACATTCAACAAGGTTGGGGATGACCAATAAGTTTAAAAACTGTCATTTTCGGGCACGACCCGAAAATCTATTTAATTACAATACGTCGAGTCAAGGCACGCTAACGCTTAAAGCCTTGACTTCGCCGTTTTGAGGGTTTGTACTACCCCCTCAATACAAGAGGTTGCCGTGTCGAGCACGGCAATGACTCATACTTATTGGTCATCCCCTTTTTTTTAAGGATTAAAGCGCTTATCCTTTATAAACTGTTCAAGACTGTCCTTCCAGTCGGAAAGTTTTAATCCCAGCGATTTTTGAATCAGAGTTTTATCAAGGACAGAATATGACGGACGTCTGGCAATAGTTTCAAATTCCTGAGAAGTACAAGGATTTACCGAACATTCATTTTCAATAACAGAATGCTTCCTTCCAATCCGGTAAATTTCATTTGCAAAATCATACCACGTGGCTTCTCCGCCATCAGAAAAATTATAAATGCCATAGGGAAGGGCAGATTTTTTTCCAAACAGGCCGGCAGCCTTTTCTGATGTTTCAATTATTCTGTACACAAAGGAAGCAAGGTTTATACAATTTGTAGGAGTTCCTTTCTGATCGTTGACAACTTTTACAGAAGAGTTATTTTTCATCAGGGAAGTCATTGTGTATACAAAGTTTTTTCCGTTGAATCCGTAAAGCCATCCTGTCCGGATAATATAATACCGGGTTATCTCGCTGGTAACGCAATCTTCTCCCAAAGCCTTGCTTTTTCCGTATGCGTTAACGGGATCAGGTATATCATCTTCCGTATACGGAGTATTTTTATTGCCGCCAAAAACAAAATCTGACGAAATATGTATGAGTTTTGCACCGATTCGACGGGTCGTACGGGCAATATTAAGAGCTCCTTCTGCATTAACTTTCATGGCTGTCTCAGACTCTTCTTCAGCTTTATCCACATTTGTATAGGCAGCACAGTTTATAACCCAGTTAATTTTTCCGGGAACTGTCCCTTTTGAAACAGATTTTCCAGTCTGACGGGCAGAAGTATCATTACTGTCTGCAAAATTATTCAGGGCATTTACGTCAGTTATGTCAACCTCACTGTTACTGCCAATCCACGGTATATTTTTCTGAGTAAGAATGTTTGCAATTTCACTTCCAAGCATTCCTCTGGAACCGATTAACCAGATCATTTTTCCTCCCGCAAAAACAAAGACTCTGATATAAACTTTATTCAGAGACGTAATTATAAACAAAAGCGTTGTTGAAGAAAAGGCTTTTTTCGGTTAAAGTTCTCTCATTATGAACATGGAAGCCTTTGTTTTAGGTTGCGGCGGAATGATGCCTTTACCATACAGACACCTTACTTCGGTGCTTCTGCGCCGTGATGGAGATTTGTTTTTATTTGACGGCGGAGAAGGAACTCAAGTTTCATTAAAGCGTCTTAATCTTAAATGGAAAAAAATAAATGCCATATTTGTATCCCATACTCATGCAGATCACGTAACTGGACTTCCAGGCATACTTATGCTTTCAGCCCAGGTAGACAGGACTGAACCGCTGTATATTTTTGGACCTCCGAAAATTGCAGAATACATTGAAACTTCCCGGAAAGTTTTAGACATGTACATAAACTATCCGATAATCGTAAAAGAAATAACAGCCCCTGGTGTTGTGTATGAAGGCGACGGTTTTTATGTCAGGGCATTTCCCCTTGAACATACAAAAGTCTGTGTCGGATATACACTGGAAGAACTAGACCGCCCGGGGGAATTCAATCCGGAAGAAGCTGAACGGCTTAATATTCCCAGGGGACCGTTGTGGGGAAAACTGCAGAAAGGTGAAAGCATAATAAATTCAGACGGAATAGAAATAAAACCGGAACAGGTAGTCGGAAAAGCAAGGAGCGGGAGAAAATTCAGTTTCGTAACTGATACTATGTATCTTCCTTCCATAGCAAAAGAAGTACAGGGTTCAGATCTTCTTATCTGTGAAGGAATGTTTGCAGATGACTGTGCAGACCAGGCTAAAGAAAAAAAACACATGACCTCAAGACAGAGTGCCGTAATTGCAAGAGATTCGGGCTCAAAGAAAATGGCATTAATTCATTACAGTCCAAGATATACGGATAAAGATCTTGAGATTCTTGCAGCACAGGCCAGAGAAGTTTATCCGGGAACCATACTCACTAAGGACAGAATGCACTTTGAAATTCCCTATGAAGACTGAATCAAAACAACCGGAAGTAATCCTTAACGGAGTGACAAAAACATACTCCGTTCCCGAAGGAAAAAAAACAGCGTGCCGGAACATAAATTTTTCTGCGTCAAAAGGTGAAATAACCGGTATTCTTGGAAAAAACGGGGCCGGAAAATCTACGCTAATAAAAATTATCTGTGCATTTCAATATCCCACAACAGGAAAAGTCCTTGTCTGCAATACGGAAGATCCTGTATCAATAAGACGTAATGCAGGCTATGTAAGTGAAACCCCTTGTCTTGAACAGAATCTTACAGTAAATGAAATTCTTTACTTTAATGCGTCCCTGTACTGCAATTCGAAGGAAGAAATTAATAACCGCATAAAAAAAAGCGTGGAAGTTACAGAAATTAAAGACGTTGTAAACGTAAAAGCATCTGCACTTTCAAAAGGTTATGCCCAGAGAGTAAATCTTGCAAAGACTTTATGTACAGATCCTTCCGTTCTTGTCCTTGATGAATTTTCAGGAGGTCTGGATCCTGTTCAGACAAAAAAATTAAGAATGGAAATAAAAAAACTTTCTGCCGGTAAAACAATTATAATTTCAACTCACAGTATAGAAGAAGCAGCCTTTTTATGTGACAGGATTTATATAATGAAAGACGGACTTATTGCAGCCAACGGAACGCAAAAAGAACTGCAGGAACAAACCGGAACTGATTCACTGGAAAATGCATTTATAAAAACAGTGGGAGAAGAACTATAAAATGATCAGCCTGATAAAATATCATGTTTTCAAATTCCTGATTTCTCCCGCATATTTTTTCATTACGGCAGTCTATGTTATTTCTTCAGGACTTTATTTTTTTATAAGCTCCCGTTTTTTTACTCCTGCCGGAACCTCTGATCTTCAGGGATTCTTTCTTGCGCTTTCAACACTGAACATTCTTTATTTTCCACTGTGTACATCATATGCAGCTTTCTCAAAAGATGATTACAGGCTTCCTTTTTCATCACTTAAAGTTACTGCCGCTAAAATAATCTCATGTGTGGCAGCATATCTTTTTACCCTCCTGCAGGCAATGCTGATACCTTTCTGTGTTTTTTTATTCGGTACTCCTGATTTGAATTCGTTTATTTGCAGCATGATTATAATGCTTTTATACAGTACCGCATGCTTTTCATTCACCGTATTTACTTCAGTTTTTTTTTCACGGGCATCTGTTTCATTTACAGTATCCTCACTGATACTCATAATAACAAATATAATTCACATTCTGCCTCAATACACAGATTTCATTTTCTCATATTCAGCACTTAATTATTTTTCGTTTGCATGGCATTTTGATGCAGCAGGAAAGGGGATTGCTGATACTTCAGACATATCATTTTTTCTGATCACAGCCGGAGCTTTTACAGTTCTGACCTCAGTCATTATGGAACGAAAAAGGGAGCCTTCTGACAGATACCTCTTTCATAAAACTGCAGTCACAATAATCACCGCAGTACTTTTACTTATTCTCAGTATAATTCTGATTCACCGCTTTGACTTTACATCTTCAAAAAAATATACCTTTTCAGAATTAACTGAAAATACAGCAGAGTCAGTTTCTCAACCGCTGTCCGTAACATACTACAGAAGCCAGACACTTTTAGACAGATATCCGACCTTAAAAGATACCGAATATCTTTTACGCCAGTGGGCTTCCTTAAACTCAAACATTTCACTGGAAATAAAGGAAGCCTCTGACACTAAGACAAAAAAACTTCTTGAGACTGAAGGCATTCCTGCTCAGCAGATAGAAACAACAACATCAGAATCAGAAAGTTTTACGACTGTCTATTCAGCAATAGTCATGGATTACGGTGCAGACAGAAGCATAATTCCTTATCTTTTGGATCCATCTTCTCTTGAATACAATCTTACCAGATATACAGCAAACCTGACGGAAAGAAAAACTGACTATGTAATGATTGTCTGCGGAAACGGAGCAAGACTTGATCAGGATTATTCATACATGATGTCATATCTTATAAACCAGGGATTTACACCTGTAGAATTTTACATTTCATCTGCTGTCTCAGACAGGGAAACTCAGCCTCTTATAACAGATATTCTTAATTCTGGAAACATACCGGAAGCTCCCCTGATAATAATGGGAACATCAGAATTTTCAAAAGAAGAAACAGATGCTTTAGAAAGATACATTCTTTCCGGTGGTAAAGCATTCATTGCAACACAAAACTATACAGTAAACATTCTTGACGGATGGGAAATAATAAAAGGCAATGAATATTTTAAGCGGATGCTTTTTACCTTCGGTATTTACCTGGATGAAGATCCGGTCTGTGATGAGCAGAGCCTCAAGATTTCTTCTGCAGGGCAGGCAGAAACATCTCTCAATGCAATTAACAGCAAATCATTAAGATACCCCCTCTGGCCAGAATTAAGCAGACAGAAAAATGCACCTCTTGGACTTATTCAATTCTGGCCGTCAGGAATCGTTATTGATGAAGAAGTTTCAGAACTGGAAAACTATAGGGCAGAACCATATCTTTACACATCTGAGAAGTCATGGCATTTAAAACCTTATGACGGAAAATATACGACGAGTACGTCTGCGCGATATACACCTGATGAAAAATATTTTACTGCCGTAACCTCTGCAGTGATTACTAAAACCAATAAAAAAGTTCCTGACCTGATTGTTTACGGTGATCAATATGGATTCAACACACAGATCCTCAATGTCATCTCCAGTTCCGTTCCTGATTTCCGTACTCTGAATTTTTTATCTGATTCCATATTAAAACTGACCGGAAGGGAAGAACTCTCAGAGTTAAAATATAAATTCACACAAACTAATACTCTGAATAAAATGCAGAATGAAAACAGATCTGAATCAAAAAACAGAGTCTATACACTCATAATAATATTACCGGTCATTTTAAACATAGCAGCATACTGTGCAGTAAGATTCTACAGAAGGAGAAGATTTTATGAAAAAAATCAGTACTAAAAAAGGAATAATTATTTTTTATGTTATTGACTTTATTCTTCTGGCAATCATTGCGGGAGTGATATCATTACTTCCAAAAAAAAATTCACCAAAGTCAAAAGATTCTGTAATACTTAATACAAAGTATCTTTCGCAGATTGATGAGTTCCAGATAACTGATCTGAGTACAGGAGAAAGCATCAGCCTGAAAAAGAATGACATATTCTGGTATGGTACTGTTAATGAAAAAAATGACATTGAAAAAGAAAAGGAAGTTTTTCCCTGTGACATGGAAAGACTGTCACTTTTAATTGAAGATCTTTCTGAAATAAAAAAAATTACACTGCTTACCTCATCAAGAGAATTTCATTCTGCATACGGAATTTCTTCTGATGAAGGAATCTGCCTGCAGGCAAAACAAAACGGAAACATTCTGACTTACATTACCTTCGGTAAAGAAGATACATTCAAACAGAAAATTCCTTTCAAAATGGAAAACCAGGATAAAATATACGATGCAGCAGTTCCCGGCACATATTTAACTACCGACCGTTCGTTCTGGTGCGATCCGTATATACAGCCAGTATTTATTACCGGTAATCAGGAAGAAAGCGAACGTTCGTTAAGAAGGGGCCGGCTTACTGAAGCTGACTTTTCTTCAAAAGAACAGAATCCGGATAGTATTTTAAGATATACAGCAGAAAACGGAAACATGACAACACTTTATATAACAAAACAGGACGATACGTATCTTATAAGGCCTTCATTTACAGCATACAGCACCGAAAAACAGAAGTACTTTTCAATTTTTAACTACAGCTATAGAATCAGTCAGACAACATACAACGGACTGAAAAAATGAAAAAGACACTTGAAACATTTTTTAACTGGCTTGACAGCTACCTGAACTTTGAGAAAACTCCTGTAAAAAACATTTTCTGGCTTGATACGATGAAATATATCTGTGAGAAACTTGGTAATCCTCAGGATGATTTTAAGACCGTACACATTGCAGGCTCAAAAGGCAAGGGATCTGTTGCCGTAATGACAGCAGCAATTCTTAAACATTCGGGATTCAAAACCGGATTATATACTTCTCCCCACATTACTGATTTCAGGGAAAGAATCTGTACTCCGTCGGGATTTTTTTCAGACGAAATCTACGAACAATCAGCAATACAGATTATGGAATGTCTGAATTCCATACCTCAAGAAACTTTACCGGGGCAAAGAAAGCCTACCTGGTTTGAAATTGTTACAGCCTATGCATTTTTATGTTTCAAGAATGCAGGTTGCACTCATGCAGTAATTGAAACAGGATTAGGTGGACGCCTTGACTCAACAAACATTATAAAAAGCTCTGTAACCGTCTTAACAAGAATCGAGCTGGAACATACGGAATTTTTAGGAAATACAGTTGAAAAAATAGCCTATGAAAAGGCCGGAATTATTAAAAATAAAACACCGGCAGTTATTCTTGACCAGAATAAAAAAGTACTGGATGTATTTCGTCTTAAAGCAGAAGCAGAAGAAGCTCCGGTTTACATCTCTTCAAAGCAGGGAAATGTAACTGCATCAGATTTTGTACAGGACGGCTACAGTTTTTATATGCCTGTTACAATCAAATGCAGTCTGTATGACAGACCAATAACGGCCAGTCTCCGTCTTCTTGGAAAATATCAGGGAGAAAACGCTCTTCTGGCTTCAATTGCCGCAAAACTTCTTGAAAAAGAAATTACAGCTGAAAATACAGCCGAAGGCTTGTCTGCGGCATTTCTTCCAGGACGGTTTGAAATAATTAAAAATCCTTTTGCAGATGTTCCTGTAATCCTCGACGGAGCTCATACAGTAAACTCAATCAATTTCTCAACAGAAACCCTGCGTTCGATTTTTACAAAACACCCGCGTCACCTTTTGTTCGGATGTGCAGCTGATAAAGACGTCGAAGACATGACAGATTTCTTTCAGGAAGAATTTTCAGAAGTTACAGTAACAAAGCCAGGGAATGTTAAAAGTTGTAACATTTCAAGAATATGCACTGCATTTGAAAAAAAGGAAATTGACTTTATCCTTACGGAAGACTTTTCAAAAGCAATTCCTGCAGCAATAAAAAATGCAGCACGGCAGAATGCCGTTCTGCTTGTAACAGGAAGTTTTTATCTTGTATGTGAAGTTAAAAAGACCCTTGGAACCCTCTTAGAAATACCGCAGGTTATTTCATAAGAAATCGTACCTGTAAGACGGGCTACATCATCAGCTGTCTGCAGGGCTCCGAAATCCTTGTCTCCAAAGATGACTGCCTTATCCCAGCGACAGGTTTCAGTATCATTACCCAGTTCAATCATAAACTGATCCATGCATATTCTGCCTCGGATAGGGTAGTTTTTTCCATTCACACTTACCTTAACTCCTGCAGTAGAAAAATTTCTAAGCATTCCGTCTGCATAACCGGCCGGAATGACAGCAATTCTGGTATCTCTGTCTGCCGTCCATGTACATCCGTAACCAATAGAAGCTCCGGCCCTAAAACTTCTTACGGCACATACCTCTGATTCAAAAGTCATTACAGGTCTTAAATCAATTCTGATTCCCTTAGCCTCAAGAAACTCTTTAGAAATTTCATCTGCATAATAACCGTAAACAATGATGCCGGGCCGTACCATATCAAGATGCATTTCCGGATTATTAAGGGTTGCGGCACTATTGCAGCAATGGCATATTCCCGGATCTATGCCTGCCTTACGGACACTTTCAACAGCATCCTTAAAAAGCTTAAACTGACGTTCTGTATATTCACAGTCCGAAGCTTTTAGAGAATCACTTACTGCAAAGTGAGTGCACATTCCTCCAAGAACAATGTTATCCAGCGCAGCAATACCGGCAGCAGTCTGAGCTGCTTCACAAGGAAGACAGCCTATTCTTCCCATTCCCGTATCCACAGCAAGATGTACGGAAAAATCTTTTTTTCCCTGAAGCGTGCATTCTTTGGAAAACAGACCTGCGTACTCAGCATCAAAAACCAAAGGAGTAATATCATATGCAACGGCATTTTTTACTTCCTCCGGCGCACAAAGGCTAAGCATGAGCAAAGGAACCTTTATTCCCGCATTTCTTAATTCAATGCCTTCATCAACTGTTGCAACGGCAAGAAAATCAGCCCCGCACTCACAGGCAGTTCTGGCACATTCAACAGCACCATGTCCGTAAGCATCAGCTTTAACGGCAATACACATTTTTACGTCAGAAGCAACACAGGACTTTATCTGAAGTATGTTGTTCCTTAAATTATCAAGATGAATTAAAGCTCTGGTAGCTCTCATGACAATGCTTCCCGATTCTTTATTTATTATATTACCATGTTCATTGCAGAACGAACTTCATCAAGAGTTTTTACTGCAATTTCACGGGCGCGTCCTGCACCTTCCGTAAGTACCTGACGGATATAATCAGGTTCTTTCTCAAGCTGAGCACGCTTTTCACGAAGAGGACGGAGCTCTTCATTAAGGGCTTCCGTAAGAACACTCTTAAGTTTTCCGCTTCCACCGTCACCGATTGAAGCAGCAATTGCCTCAGGTTCCTGTCCGTTACATAAAGAAATGAGCATGAGAAGATTTGCAACCTCCGGACGGTTTACAGGATCATAAGTAATTACGCGTTCCCCGTCAGTTTTTGCTTTTTTTATAAGTGCTGCAGTTTCGTCTGCCGTACTTGAAAGATAAACGGCATTTCCGAGGCTCTTACTCATTTTAGCACTTCCATCCAGTCCCTTTATGCTCGGAGTCTTAGAAAGAAGGGCATACGGCATCGGAAATACAGGAGGAGTCTTTTTACAGAATTTTTTATTAAATCGACGTGCTATCGTACGGGTAAGCTCAAGGTGAGGAAGCTGATCCTTTCCAACAGGAACAACATTTCCCTTGCAGAAAAGAATGTCACATGCCTGATGAATAGGATATGTATACATACCTGCGTTAACAACAGCAAGATCAGACTTTGTAATTTCATCCTTTACAGTAGGATTGCGGGAAAGCTCAGAATTTGAAACAAGAGTAAGGAACGGAAGCATGAGCTGATTACATTCAGGAACGTAACTGTGAGGGTAGATAATGGTATTTTCTCCAGGCTCAATTCCTGCTGCAAGATAATCAATTACCAGCTGTTTGGTATTCTGACTTATCTGATCAAAAGCATCATGATCCGTAAGTACCTGATAATCTGCAATGAGAACCATGGTCGGAACACCCATTTTTGAGAGCCGTACACGATTCTGAAGTGAACCGAAATAATGTCCGATATGAAGACGTCCTGTAGGTCTGTCCCCTGTAAGAACCCGATACTTTGACGGATTAACCTTTATATCCTCTTCAATCTGACGGCTCTTTTCAAGAGCTGCCTCATAAGTTCCTTTTGCCTCGTATTCAATTTCATTTTCTGCCATATTAATCCCCTTTATTGTCTTCTTTTACATAAATAATTTGCAGTACACGCTATCATTTTTTATTTTTCGTTACAATATGAAGTTAACACCTGTATTTTGCATCATAAATATTGACGGCTAAAGACAGGAGTTTTTCCCTGTCATTCATTGCCGGAGAATCAATGACGCATTCCAGAAGTTCCTTCAGGATAAATCCAAGAACCTTTCCCTTTGGAATTCCGGCATCCATCAGGTCATTTCCTGAAACAGCAAGATCCCGGAGAGAAAGGGCATTATTCTCTTCCGTAATGCGGGCTATGCGTTCCTTAAGCTCAAGAAGGAGTTTCCATGAAGGCGAAAGGGGATCCATCGGAATACGGTGCATTCCGTATACATCTCCAAGCCGCAGGGCAAACAGATCATCAATATTTTCAAGTCCGATCCTTATGATGAAACGTCTGACTGCAGCATCACTCCAGCTGCTTTCATAATAAAACATATGCTCCTTTACAAGATGGCTGACTTTCTTTATTTCATCATTGGAAAATTTCAATTTTGTCATGCTTGAAACGGCAATTTTCTCAGAAACGGACTCATGATGATGAAAATGAAAAAGATTCATTCCGTCTTTAGACTCCACGGTCCTGCACTGAGGTTTTCCGATGTCATGATAAAATGCAGCAAGCCGTACCAGAACATTGCCGGAAGGAATTCCGTCACAGGAATAAAAAATATGATCCGCCACATCAAATTCATGAAAACCCCGTCCGTCATTCTGAATACAGTTTCTGCAGGACTGAAATTCAGGAATGAACAGGTTCAGCATGCCGGTACTTTCAAGAAGTCTGAGACTTACAGATGGTTTGGGACTGGCCATTATTTTCATGAATTCGTCACGAAATCTTTCTACAGAAATACCCGCAGTTTTTTTAAGGACATTTTTATCAGAAAGGGCTTTCAGCGTACAGTCTTCAATATCGAAACCAAGCTGTCCTGCAAAGCGCACGGCCCTTACAGGCCTGAGACCGTCCTCATCAAACCGGTCCAGCGGATTGCCTACAGTACATATAATCTTTTTCTTTATATCCTCTTCACCTCCGAACGGATCCGTCAAAGAACCGTCTTCAAGACTGCAGGCTATGGCATTCATCGTAAAATCGCGCCTGGAAAGGTCCTCAACTATATCACCGGTAAAACGGACACTGTCAGGATGACGGCCGTCAGAATACGAAGAATCAGTCCTGAAAGTAGTAGTTTCAAGTTCAAGTCCGAAAATATGAATCGTTACAGTTCCATGAGCTATTCCCGTAGGAATAACCTTCCTGAAAATCTTCATGACCTGTGCAGGAGTTGCGTCAGTTGCCAGATCCCAGTCATGACTTTTTTTTCCTAAAAGCTCATCCCTTACGGCACCGCCCACAAGATAAACCTTAAAACCATGCTGATTGAAAATTTCCCAGACCTTATGAAGTTTTTCCGGAACTTTTATTTTTCCTTTTCCCATATCCTGATCCTTAAATTTACATACTCCCTTAATTCTTTCAGTGAAGTCCGCCTGAAATAAACGAAAGGGCGCTTATAAAAAGTACGAGTCCCATAGAAAGAAGTGCAATAAGCAGAAATAAGATAAAATACAGCCAGTAACGGCGCTGATTATTCAACACCCTCAGTGCAACGCACTCAATGCATCCGGCAGCGGAAAACAGAAATAATACTGCAAGATTAAAGAAACAAAGCAGAAGTAAGAAATTCTGGGTTCTGTCCATGAAGCCCTGAAAATTTCCACTTACATAAAGCATGAAAAATGCCCCGGCCTGAAGAAAAAGATACAGAACAAACCTGCACGTAATTCTGAAGAGTAAAGAGGTACTGCTGTTATTTTTAAGCGAATTAAATTTACGTTCCATAAACCTTTTCTTGATGTTGGAAATCTTTACAAAATATAGTATCATTTTTCCATGAAGTCAAAGAGAAGATTTTTAAGTTTATTCATATTTGTGGCTGCTGCAGCAGCAGTTTTTGCATTCGGATGGCTGCAGCTTTTCATTGAGGCAGATTCATGCGGAATAATGGTCTCAAAAACTTCCGGAACATACGAAAAGATTATAAAAACCGGAGACTTTACCTGGAGGTGGGAACACCTCATTCCTAAAAATACAAAAATAATTGAATTTGACAGCTGCGGAAAAACATTCAGCGTAACTTCAAGCGGAACCCTTGCCAGTGCTGACGTATACAGCAGTCAGGTTCCTGAAAATCCGGATTTTTCTTATCAGGTAACATACTTAATTTCACTAAATACAAGTGAAGAAGAAATTCTGAATCTTTACAGCAGAAAAGTAATAAGTTCACAGGAAGAATTAAACGCGTACCTGGAACAGAAAGCCCAGTCTCTTGCAGACAGGATAACTTCAGCAATACTTTCAGAAGGGCTCCTTCCGGGAGATGAAATAAACCTCCTGAACGAAGAAAAACTTCTTTCACTTAAAGAATCAGCATCGGAAGATTTTAAAAACATAAACATCAATTCAATAAAAATTGCTTCTTCCCGCATTCCTGACGTTGAACTTTACCGCAGGCTGAAAGACAGCTACTTTACTTTTGTGTCGGAACTTGACGGCATTCTTAAACTGAAAGCCCAGGAACATGCTCAGGATATTCTGGATGACAGCAGGATTCTTGACAGGCTTGAAAAATTTGCAGGACTTATGGAAAAATACCCGTCCCTTGCAGAAATATCAAAAAGTTCAGATATTTCACAGGTAATGAAAGTCCTGAGTGACATAAAATAATCCTCGGAGTAAAAAATGCAGAAACGACTATACAGTATACGGGGTGCATCCTGTGCAGAGAATACGGCAGAATCAATAACAGATGCCGTACGGGAAATGTGCTCGAAACTATTCAGGGAAAACAGTATTTCAGGAGATGACATCGTAAACATTATTTTTTCAATGACGGCTGATCTTGATGCCCTTAATGCAGCAACAGCTCTCAGACGTGCTGATACGGGAACGGACACTTCATCAGTACCTCTTTTTACGGCTCAGGAAGCTTCAATAAAGGGCATGCTTCCGAAAGTAATACGTGTAATGATTACCGCATACCTGCCTGAAGGCACAAAGGTAAAACCTGTATATATAAACGGAGCACAGGCACTGAGGCCTGATTTTGCACAGTCCTGACGGGAGTACACCGGATGAATGTTTTTGTTGTTTCAAGAGAATATGCAGGAATAGCCGAAGCCGGTGGCGTAAAAAATGTCGTATGTTCTCTGTCAGAAACTTTATTGAAGTCCGGCTGTGATGTTACGGTTTTCATACCGTACTACGCATGTACAGATACTTCATCAGTAAAAAATCTCCATGACTGCAGGGAAGAAGTCTCCTTTACCGTTGCAGGAAAAAAAGAATCCGTCAGGTTTTCGGAAGGTATCATAAACGGAGTACATATTGTTTTTCTTCATCACCCGGCTTTTGCAGAAAAACAGGGTGTTTATACCTATACAGAACAGGAACAGATTGAAAATCCCCGACATTCAAAGGGAGAAGGACATGAAGACGTACTGAAACTCAACGTTCTCTTTCAAAAGGGTATTGTCCTCGCAGCACGTAGAATAATTACAGATTCCCCTGACATAATACACTGTCATGACGCAACGGCAGCCCTCGTTCCGGTATTTGTAAAACAGGCACAGGGACAGTCTGCTGAAGACAAAAAATACTACGGAAATACAAAATGCATTGTTACAATACATAATGCAGGACCGGGCTACCATCATAATTTTAAGGATATCAGGGAAGCAGAATTCCTTACCGGGCTTAGTGAAAAAATTCTTTCCTGCGGAATGTCCGGAAAACGGATAGAACCATTCCTCCTGGCTGCAGGAACCTCCACCCTTACTGCAGTTTCTCCTTGGTATGCGGATGAAATAAATTCCGGTGATACAGATACGGACGGTCTTTCAGAAGCACTTAAAGCAAAAAAAATTAAAGTAAAGGGAATAATAAACGGAATTGATGCAGAAAAATATGATACCGGAAATCCGGAAGTTTCCCTTTTACCTTACACATTCTGTCCGGAGCGGCATGACCTTAAGGGAAAGTATCTTTGCAGAAAATACTTTTTTGAAAATTACGCAGCAAAGAATGCAAAAAAACATGCTGAAAATGAAACTCTGATTCAATACGGATATCTTGATGAACCGGATGACTCTACAGTCTGCATAACATATCACGGAAGAATTGCTCATCAGAAGGGAATTGACGTTGCTTCAAAAGCCGCAAGACTGATACTGGATAAAAAACTTAACGTCCGTTTTATTTTTGCAGGGCAGGGCTTCCCTGAACTGGAAATGCAGTTTGCAGCAATTGCAAAAGATTATCCGGGAAGGGCAGTGTACATAAAAGGCTATACAAAGCAGATGGCAAGACTCAGTGTCGCTTCCGCAGATTTTTCACTTCATCCGAGCTATTTTGAACCCTGCGGTCTGGAAGACTTTATAGCTCAGCTTTTCGGAACGATTCCTGTTGCAAATGCCACTGGCGGCTTAAAAAAAATACTTGATGAAGAAACAGGTTTTCTTTACAGCCCGAATACTGCAGAAAAACTTTCAGAAGTTCTCTATTCCCTGATAAAAATACGGGCAATTCCGGAAACGAATATTTTTACGTCTATGATTGCCTATGCCGCAAAATATGTTAAGGAAAACTACTCCTGGAAAAATGTAGCTGAAAAATATTACCTGCCGCTTTACACAGAACTTGCAGGCGATGAAAAAAAATAAAAAAACAGAATTTTAATTTTTTTTGATTTTTTTTTAAAATCCTGTTGACACAATTATGTGTTTCCTGTAATATCTCAATCACTTACCGCGCGACGGTAAGCAACAAAAAAAAACAAGCCGCTATAGCTCAGTTGGTAGAGCACGTGATTTGTAATCTCGGGGTCGTGGGTCCGAATCCTACTGGCGGCTTATCTCCTTAAACAGGAGTCAGGGGAGTTTCCCGAGTGGTCAAAGGGGACAGACTGTAAATCTGCTGGCTCCGCCTTCGTAGGTTCGAATCCTTCACTCCCCAGCAAGTGTCAGTTCTAAAGAGCTGGCACTTTTTTTATTCTCCTTTTTTTTCAAATTATTAAAAATTTTCAACTTTCTGTAACAGTAAAATCTTTGAAAACTCTAGTTTTTTTAAATACAATGTATTATAATTTAGAGGATTTTCGGAGGGATAGTTGTATATAAAATTCTTCGGAGTAAGAGGTTCACTTCCTGCTCCCGTCACACCGGATCAGATTCAGGCAAAAATTTCCGCAGTTCTTGAACGTCTGACTCCACAGGATATTGAAAATGAAGATACAAAAACGAAATTTCTATCCAATCTGCCAAAATGGTTATTCGGAACTACAGGTGGAAATACTCCCTGCGTAGAGGTCAGATCAAAAAACGGTACTGAGTTTATAATGGACAGCGGTACCGGCATCAGGCTGCTGGGAAAAGAACTTCCGGCAACAAAAAACAACACTTATCATCTTTTCCTTTCACACTATCACTGGGATCACATACAGGGATTTCCTTTTTTTGATAAAATTTATGACCACAATGCTAAACTTGAAATTTATTCCTGTTTTAAAGATGCAGAAAAATTTATGGCAGGCCAGAATACCACCCCTTATTTTCCACCTAATGCAAAATGGGACAATATAAAAGACCACATACACTTCAATTATCTTGAGGAAGAAAAAAAATACGAAATTGAAGGTGTTAAAATAGAAGCCCACAAAATGACTCATCCCGGTGACTCCTTTTCATTTTCCTTCGAGGAAGACGGGAAAAAATTAATATACTCAACGGATGTTGAACTTCAGAACAGTGATTTTGACAGAACACAAAAACGCAATGAATTTTTTAAGGATGCAGACATAATCATATTTGACTGTCAGTACACGAATCCTGAAGCCATACAGAAAGAAAACTGGGGACATTCTAGTTTCAGTTACGCAATTGATTTTGCAGAACTCTGGAACATAAAACAACTGTACATGTTTCATCATGATCCTACCTACGATGATAAAAAACTTGACTCTATCCTTAATGCAGGTAAAATCTATCAGAATTACAAACAGAATTTTATTCCTGAGCTGCATCTCGCCCGGGAAGGAAAGGTAATAGAACTTTGAAAGACAAAACATCTCAAAAAAATACGCACAGAAAAACAAATATAATTCTTGCTGCACTTTTATGGATTATTGCTGTAGCTGCAATCGGAATCGTTATTCTTCTTGCAATATGGAAATCTGCAGTATCACCGGTTTCAGGAACTGAAAATGCAGTTACCATGCAGATTGATATTCCTGAGGGAATGACTGTAAAGGATGCAGCATCACTCCTTGAAAAGAAGGGCCTCATAAAATCTTCCAGAGCACTTTACATAGCTGCAAGATTCAGTATTTTTGACAGAAAACATCCTTTTGAATTAAAAAGCGGAACATATACGGTATCCAGCTCAATGAAGCTGAAAGAAATCTACAATCTTCTCCAGTCCGGAACTCAGATTTACATAACAGTCGTAATTCCAGAAGGCCTTACTGCATCAAAAATAGGCACGATACTTGAAGAAAAGGGAGTCTGCTCAAGAAAGGATTTTATGACAGCCTTTGCAGATCCTGAACTTATAGCAGCATATTCTGTTCCGGCAGAAAACCTCGAGGGATACCTTTTTCCTGACACCTATTTCTTTACACCAAAGATGAAGGCTTACGATGCAGTACAGAAACTGACGGACAATTTTTTTGAAAGAATAAAAGAAATCAGCGGACTTTCAGAAATGACACCGGAAAACCTTCACAAAACACTTACGCTGGCTTCAATAGTCGAAAGGGAATACAGGCTTAAAGACGAAGCTCCTCTTATCGCAAGCGTATTTACAAACAGACTCAGAAACGGTATCGGACTTTATTCATGCGCAACGATTGAATACATCATAACTGAAATCCTCAATAAACCTCATCCTGAGCGCATAACATACAATGATCTTAAAATTGATAATCCATACAATACCTATATGTGGGCAGGTCTGACACCGGGACCTATATCAAATCCGGGACTGGTTGCTCTTGATGCAGCATGTAATCCTGCAAAAACAAACTATTACTATTTCGTACTTACTGATCCTGAGCGCGGTGCACATACTTTCAGTTCAAACTTTGACCAGCACAAAGCTGCAGAAACCATCAATTATACTTCAAAGAGCAGATAATGGCCGGTTTCATAAAGCAGGAATCCATTGACGAAGTTTCAAATAAAACTGACATTGTCAGCGTCATAGGAGAATACGTACAGCTGACCCAGAAAGGAAATGACTGGTGGGGATGCTGTCCGTTTCACCATGAAAAAACTCCTTCATTCAGTGTATCTTCTGACAAAAAATTCTACTACTGCTTCGGATGTCACGCAAAAGGTACAGTTTTTAAATTCATTCAGGAAATGGAAAACTGCTCCTTTTCTGAAGCTGTAGAATCTCTGGCAAAAAAAAGCGGAGTTCAGGTTGAATACACATCAACAGGAAGGGAAGAGTATAGAAAAGATCCATCAATTCAATTAAAGGCAGAATATACGGACTTGTACACCAGAGTTGCAAATTCCTTTCACTACATGCTGATGGAAACTGAGGCGGGAAAATTTGCCCTCGAATACATAACCGCAAGAGGACTGACAAAAGAAACTCTTGAAAAATTCAAGCTGGGATACAGTCCGGCAGACAGAACCTGGCTGAAAAAATTTCTGAAAGGAAAAAATTACAGCGATGAATTTCTGGCAAATTCCGGACTTTTCAGTAAAAGATATCCGGACATTTCTTTTTTCAATGACAGGCTCATGTTTCCTATTTTTAACAAAAACGGCGAAGTCGTGGCTATGGGTGGACGTTTTTTACGGGGAGATCCTTCAAAATCACCAAAATACCTTAACTCTTCAGACCTGATTCAATACAAAAAGGGAAGCACTCTCTATGCCTTCAATTTTGCAAAACAGGCAATTCATGAAAATCATAAAGTAATATTCTGTGAAGGCTACATGGACTGCATTGCATATCATCAGTGCGGACTTACCTATGCAGTGGCACCTTTGGGAACAGCTTTGACTGAGGAACAGATTTCTCTGGTAAAAAACTATGTCAGGGACGGCTGTGTAATGCTGTCATTTGATTCTGACGGAGCAGGTCTTGCAGCAACGAAAAGAGCAATAATTATGTGCCGGCAGCATGACCTTACCGTAAAAGTCATAAAGCTTTCAGGGGGAAAAGATCCTGCAGAAATAATGATAAACTACGGTCCTGAAGTATTGACAAATGAAGTTAACTCCGCTATTTTGGACAATGATTTTTTGTTGTCCGTTCTGACAGCAACTTATGGAAAGGATTCCCCTGACGCCAAACTGAAAGCCGCCATGGAATTCTTTACATATATAGATGCCCTTCAGACAGACATACAGAAAAACGCATGTCTGGAGCAATTTTGCCGGACATACGAAGTCAGCCTGGATGCAATCAGAAACGATTATCTGAACCGCAGTCAGATTGAGCAGAAAATGAAAAAGACTTTACCGTCAGATCAGAATGTAAAGGAAGAGAAAATCAAAGTTACGGCAGAATCAGCAGCCGTTCTCAGTGTGATTGACGATGACATAAGCTTTTTCAAAAAACTGCGCAACGAAATTACGGTAGATGATCTTAGTGATTCTCTGGCAAAGAAAATATTCATTATCTTGGAGGAATGTTCCAGAAACGATAATTTCTCAGTAAGCAGCATACTTAATCATTGTGAAAATCCGGAACTGCAGAACCTGATAATAAAATCATTGCAGACAGACTCCGCTAATAAAGAACAAAGTGTCAATGAAAGCATAAAGCTGCTGAAAAGGAATGTACTGAAAAAGCAGAATGATGAGCTTCAGGTACAGATATGCAGGCTAGAACGAAGCCAGCTTCCGGAAGACAAAGCTCAGCTTATGGAACTGATTTCAAGAAGAATGGAAATATCTTCGCGGTTGGAAGATCTTAAGAAAAGGGATTAACAATGGCTCTTACAGTAAAAAAAACATCTGAAAAAACAAAGTCTAAAAAAGAGGCTGATAAGTCTGCAGAAAAAAAAGTAAAAGCAGATAAAACTGCAAAAACAGCAGAAAAAAAAGCCAAAACCGCTAAAAAAGCAGATAATACAGAAAAAAAGACTGCAAAAAAAGAGAAGTCTCAGGCTTCTGAAGCAGAAAAAAAGACACCGGTAAAAGCAAAGAAAAGCGAAGAAGTAAAAGCTGTATCTCAGGAAAATGAAAAAGTTGATGACATCATCGACGATTCAGACGAAGAGAATGCAGAACTTCAGAATCTTGATCCTAGAGTTCAGAAACTGCTTGAATATGCTTCCAGCAAACAGATTATATCATGGGATGAAATTACAGATATTCTTACGCAGGACTTCGTAAATTCAAAAGAAATGGAAGGCGTCCTTCAGCTTCTTCAGGCCAACAACATTCAGGTAATGGAAGAAACTGCTGATGACGAAGATGACTTTGATGCAGAAGCAGATGATGAGGATGTTGAGGATGATGCAGAAGGTGCACTGGATGACACTTCTGAAGACAGACACAGACTCATTGCAAACGACAAAGATTCAAGCATAGACGATCCAATCAGGCTTTACCTCCGCGAAATCGGTAAAGAAAACCTTCTCACTGCAGAACAGGAAGTTTTCCATTCTCAGAAGATGGAAGAAGGTCAGAACATAATCAAGAATGTAATCAAGAATTCCGGAATGATGATTCCTGAATTCTATAATATTGCTCATAAAGCATTTACAAGAATCGACATGCATGAACCTGGACGGGCAAGAAAAGAGCTTAATGAAGAAATGGCAGAAAAACACCGCCTTAAGGCAGCCTACAGCGAACACCTTAAGCCTGCAGTTCAGGACATCAAGCAGTACATGGCCCTTAAAAAGCAGCTGAGCGAAAATGACCAGACTCTCAATATCTTTAAGGATCCGCAGCTTGTTGAACTCCGTGAAAAGATAATGCCTAACCTTCAGAAACTTGACATACAGACTGAAGAAATAGAACGTTTCAGTTCAAAATTCATTGATGCATCTGTAAAAATTGAAGAAAACAGGCTCATTCAGGAAAGACGCATGAAGAAACTTCATATTCCTGATGCAGCAGCACTGCGAAGCATAGGGCGCCGTCTTGCAATTCATTCAGAATGCGTAAAGCTTGAGAAGGAACTGGCACTTTCTGCAGATGAAATACGCTCAGACTATACTGAAATTCAGAAAATCGAGCGCAAGCTTCGGGAACTTGAATATGATTTTGAAAATTCCATTGATGAAATCATCGGAATGAAAAAAGAAATCGAACGCGGACGCATAATGCTTGAAAATCACAAAAACAAGCTTATCAAGGCTAACCTTCGTCTCGTTGTATCTATTGCAAAAAAATATACCAATCGCGGACTTCAGCTTTTTGACCTCATTCAGGAAGGAAATATCGGACTTATAAAGGCTGTAGAAAAGTTTGAATACCGCAAGGGATATAAATTCTCTACTTACGCTACATGGTGGATTCGTCAGGCCATTACCCGTTCTATTTCTGATCAGGCAAGAACAATCCGTGTTCCTGTACATATGATTGAACAGATAAACAAAGTTGTAAGGGAAAGCAGACAGCTTGTTCAGAAACTTGGTCGTGAACCGACGGATGAAGAAATAGCACAGCAGCTTTCATGGCCTGTAAGCCGTGTAAAACAGGTTAAAAATGTTGCCAGGGAACCTATCTCCCTTGAAACTCCAATTGGAGAAGAGGAAGATTCATCATTGGGAGATTTCATCGAAGATAAGGATGTTGAAAATCCGGCAAATCAGACTGCATACACTCTCCTGCAGGAACAGCTTCATACTGTACTCAATACTCTTCCGGAGAGAGAGCAGGAAGTTCTTAAGATGAGGTTTGGACTTGACGACGGATATTCACTCACCCTTGAAGAAGTCGGTCTGTGCTTTAACGTTACCCGTGAACGCATCAGACAGATTGAAGCAAAAGCTTTAAGAAGACTCCGCCATCCGAGAAGAGCTTCCGGACTCAGGGATTATATTGATACCTGATGTAAAATTCACCAATGGACACAACAGGGTAAATAGGATATATTTTACCCTACGATAAATATGTAGATGAGGATACGATCATGCAGACGACAGAAATACTTAGCAAGCTGAAAGATTTACAGGAAGTGCTTGCTGAAAAATACAGAATTGAAGCAAAGATGGAAGAGCTTCCAAAGTCACTCTCAGGAAGCCTTGAAAGTCTTGAACAGTTTAAAAAAGAATACATCGAGAAAAATGCTGAATTTGAAACTGAAAAGGAAAAGCTCACTGCATTGAAAGCAGACCTTGCTGAAGCAGAAAAAGAACGTGAAGCTGGTGAAAAAGGCATGGACAACATCAGTACCCACCGTGAATACGAGCTTCTCGACAAGCAGATTACTGAAGCACAGGAACATGAAACTGAAATTCGTAAAGAGATTCAGAAAGAAGAAAAACTCATTGCAGAAATGGAAGACAGCCTTAAGGATTCCCTTCAGCTTATCCAGTCTACAGAATCAGAAGTAAACGAAAATAAATCAAGCCTTGACAGCGAAATTGAATCATACAAAAAACAGATTTCAGAACTTGAAGGTAAAGAAGCTGATCTTTCTGAAGGAATTGACGGCGAGACAATAATCAAGTTTCAGCGCATCATTAAACGTAATAAGGAAGGTCTTGTTGCAGTACGCGGAAATGTATGCTCAGGATGTCATATGATTCTTCCTGCACAGTTCGCTAACGAAGTACGCAAAAATGAAAAGATTCTTTTCTGTCCATACTGCAGCCGCATTCTGACATATGAAGAAACAGAAGACGAATCAGAATATTATTCTATGGATGAAGCAGGAAGTCTTTCTGATCTTGATGATGAAGATCTTATCGAGGATGATGAAGATCTTATCGAAGATGATGAAGATCAGGATTCTTCTGACATGAAATCAATGGGATATGATGAATAAGTAATTAATTGAGGATACATGGCCGCTCGGATTTTCTGTGATGATACGGAACTTCCGTGAGGTAAAGTCCGGGCTCCACCGGAAAAGATGCCGGATAACGTCCGGGTAGAAAAGGGTAGCTGCTGACATTCAGCATAGCCCCTTGACTAACAGAAAGTGCTACAGAAAATTACCGCCCTGTTACAGGGTAAGGGTGAAAAGGCAGGGTAAGAGCCTACCGCGGAACTGGTAACAGTTCCGGCATAAGCAAACCTCATCTGGAGCAAGATCATGCAGCAGTTTGACATTCCGGTCTTATACTGCGGGTAGATTGCTGGAGACATCTGGTAACAGATGCCGTGGATAGATGACCATACATCGAAAGATGTGCCAGAACCCGGCTTACCGTATCCTTTTTTTTAGGTGGGAATACAGCTTATGAAATCCGGATACAAATCCGACAGAATAAAGAGAAGAAAGAGCAGGCTATTTAAAAACCTAATTATCCTTGCAGTAATTCTCACGGCAATAGCTGCTGTTTCTATCATTTCATATAACGTAATTTATTCCAGACTTCACAGTGAATACTCAGAAAACGCACTCTACGATAACTGGAACTTGAAAACTACTGAAGGTTTTAAAAAAACTTACGAAATCTCAGACGTCCTTATACAGAAAAATCCTCTTAACAATACAGCAAGAACATTCCGGGGATACAGTGCTTTCATGCTTGCAGAATCGGAACCGGATTATAATCTTTCAAAAAATTACCTTAACGAAGCAATAGCAAATTTAAGGATAGCTCTCATAGGATGCAGCAGGGAAACCTATCCTCAGGTATGTTATATGCTGGGAAAAGCCTATTACTACAGGGATAAGGCAGCATCTTATAATTTCTATGCAGATCTTACCGTAAAATATCTTAACGAAGCTCTTGATTACGGTTTTTCTGCACCTGATATTCCTCATCTTCTCGGCTTGAGCTATGATGCCCTGGGCGAAACAGATAAATCCATTGCCGCCCTTACAAAAGCTCTTATAAACAATGAAACAGACACACTGCTTTATGATATTGGAAGGCAGTATTTTAAGAACAAGCAGGGAATGACGGCACGACAGTATCTTGCAAGAGTCATTCATATTTCAAAAAATGACGAACTCATAGAAAAATCCCGCCTTCTTCTGGGACAGATTTATATAAATGAAGGTGAATACCAGTCAGCCGAAAATGAATTTAATTCAATTCTTGAAAAAAATGAAAATTCTGCTGACGCACATTACGAACTTGGTGTATTATATGAAAAACTCGGTGATTATGTAAAAGCCAGGTATGAGTGGCGCCAATGCCGCAAAATACAGGTTAATCACCCTGGTGCAACAAAAAAGCTTCTTGAAGCTCGAAAATAAAAATAAAGTAAACTCTGGGAGGAATATTATATATGGGTTTTTTTGATAATTTTACAACTGACATCGGTATTGATCTTGGTACCTGTAACACTTTGATTTACGTACGCGGTCAGGGAATTGTAATTGATGAACCTTCTGTAGTTGCAGTTGAAAAGGGAACAGGAAAAGTAGTTGCCGTAGGTTCTGAAGCAAAAAGAATGCTTTGGAAAACCCCGACAAATATTGTAGCAATAAGACCTCTTGCTGACGGTGTTATTTCAGACAGTATTTCTACAGAAAAAATGATTAAATACTTTATTTCAAAAGTTATTCCTAAACGTCATTTATTTAAATCTATAAGAATGAAAATCGGTATTCCTTCCTGCATTACTCAGGTTGAGCGTGATGCTGTAATGGCAGCTGCTCTTAAAGCCGGAGCAAAGGAAGTCGAAGTTATCGAAGAAAGTCTTGCCGCAGCCATCGGTGCTGAAATTCCTATTTATGAACCTGCCGGACATATGGTATGTGATATCGGTGGAGGAACAACAGAAGTATCCGTTATTTCCCTCGGAGGAATGGTTGTTACAAGTTCAATTCGTGTAGGCGGAAACTCTTTTGACGAAGCAATTATAAAGCATATCAAGAATATTCATAATCTCATTATCGGACAGCAGATGGCAGAACGCCTCAAAGTTGAGATTGGAAATGCCATGGCTGACAAGACAAATGATAAAATGGAAGTAAAGGGTACAGATTCCATAACAGGACTTCCAAGAAGAATTGAAGTAGATTCAGTAGAAGTCAGGGAAGCACTTAAAGAACCTGTCAGCAAAATTGTAGAAGAAATAAAAAAGACCCTTTCAAGAACTCCTCCTGAACTTAATGCAGATATCGTTGAACGCGGTATCATCATGTCCGGCGGAAGTTCAATGCTTAAAAACCTTACAACCCTTATATCTAAAGAAACCGGAGTTCCTGTTACAAGAGTAAAGAAACCTCTGGAATGTGTAGCCCGCGGTGCAGGCGAAGCCTTTGAACTTTTCAAGAATATGTCTTCAATCAGATCTGTATACGACAACCTTAACAACTAGTTATGAAAAAAGGGCCGTTTACTTTTCATCTTGCGGAAATACTCCTTGTCGTTATGGTTCTTTTCAGTGCCATAACGCTGGGTTTTTCTTCCGGCAGATTCATCGTAAGTTTTAATTCCGTTGGTTTTACAGTTTTTTCCTCACTGCAAAAAGGCGTAAATTCCGTTGTTTATTTTTTTACTGATAAAATAAATGGAATCAGGGAGCTTTCTGACCTTAAGAAGAAATATACCGCTCTGAAAGAACAGCTTGAAAACTATGAATTTCTGAAAAGACAGAATTCCGAATTTCAGAAAGAAAATGACAGGCTTAAATCTCTTCTTGAATTTACGGAAACCCTTGAATATAAAAACATACCGGCCCGTATAATTGGCAGGGATCCTGACTCGCTGTATTCAGGAATAACGATTAATAAAGGTTCCATGCATGGTATCAAAAAGGGAATGAGTGTTATTGCCGTTCAGAACGGAGATAAAGGTATTGTAGGGAAAATTGTAACAGTCGGATACGGAGCCAGCATCATCATGCCTGTGTATGACTCAATGTGCAATATTTCCGTAAGGATTCAGAATACAAGAGACATCGGAATCATCTCAGGAACAGGCACTCAGGATGAACACCTTAAGCTTAATTACATAAGAAAGCGTTTTGTCGCTGACTTTCATACAGGAGACATTGTCGTTACAAGCGGAGAAAACGGAAACTATCTTCCGGACATTCCTGTAGGCCGTATTTCGATGATAACGCCTCTTGATTATTCTTCCTCCCTTGATATTGACGTTGATCCTATTATCGACTTCGGAAGGCTTGAGAATGTTATTGTAATTGACATGTCAAAGACAGTGGAGAAATAGCAATGGGAAAATCAATTTTTGTAAGCACAATCATTCTTCTGTGTACGGCAATTTTTGAAGCCGCCATTGTTTCTAACCTTACAATCCTTCCGGCAGCTCCTGATTTTTTAATGCTGTGCGTACTGTTTTTTTCACTTCACAATGGAAAACTTGCAGGAGAAATAACAGGTTTTATTTCCGGATTATTTCTGGATTTTTTAAGTTCAGCTCCATTCGGATTAAACTGTCTGTTAAGGACGACCTTGGGATATACTACGGGACTCTTTGCAAAAAGCCTTAACACGGAAGGTGTTATCGTTCCTGCAATACAGGGATTTATTGCCTCCATTTATAAATGCCTGTTCCTGCTTCTTCTTTCGTTCCTCTATCCTTCAAAAATTACAGTTTACTCCATATTTGAAATCGAAACCCTTATAGAAATACTTCTAAATACGATTTTTGCACCTATTGTTTTTTCTTTCCTTAAGTTCTTCAGAAATTCCGTAATCATTTCGCCGGAGACAAGATTATGATGTTCGGAAATTACGGAAACACGGATAATACACAGCAAAAAAACATAAAGCTTGCAATACTTACAATAATAATAAGCTTTACGCTTGCACTGTATTCCATCAGGCTCTTTACGATTCAAATCATAAACGGAAAGCAGTACAGGGAAGATACAGATAAAATTTCTACAGACTACGATGAAATTCCTGCTCAGCGCGGAGAAATCTATGACAGAAACAATAATGTTTCTATGGTTATTAACACTGATTCTTTTGCCGTCGAGCTCATTCCGGGTAACATTCCGAAAGACTATTATGATACGGTAACAACTAAACTTGCAGAATATCTTGGGATTTCCAAAAAAAATATTGATGACAAAGTAAAAAATAAAAAAAGCTATTCTCCCGTAACGGTAAAGACAAATGTACCTCTGAACATAATCAGTAATATTGCAGAAAATATTACTGAACTTCCAGGTGTAACATGGAAAAACAGACCCAACAGAAACTACGTTGAAAGCGGATCCATAAGTCATGTCTTAGGTTATGTAGGAATCATCACCCCGAAAGAACTTAACCTTCACTATAATGAAGGCTACAAAGATAATGACGTAATCGGTAAAACCGGAATAGAAAAGCAGTACGATCTTCTCTTAAGGGGAAAAAAGGGAAGAATAAAAAAAACCGTAGATGCACAGCGAAGGGTATTGAACTCACTGACGGACATAGATCCACCTGAAAGCGGAAAAAAACTTGTACTCACAATTGATACCACAATTCAGCATCTGGCAGAAGAAGCACTGGGAGAAAGAGTTGGAGCTGTTGTCGTTTTAAAACCTGCAAGCGGAGAGATTCTTGCAATGGTTTCTTACCCGTACTACGATAATAATATCTTTTCGAGTGATGATTACAGTCAGCTCTTCACAAAAACTTCGCAGATGCCGAATGAACCTTTCCTGAACAGGGCAATATACGCTGAATATCCACCGGCTTCTACATTTAAGATTGTAATGTCTACTGCAATCCTTAATGAAAATGCATATCCTGAAGAAAAACCGATTCTCTGTCCAGGATCAATAAACTACGGAAACCGCCTGTTTAAATGTCACGTATATAAAAGCGGAGGAAGACACGGTAACGTTAACCTGAAGGACGCACTTGCACAGTCATGTGACGTCTACTACTGGATTGCCGGCCGTGACTATCTTGGAGTTGATACTATAGCAGAATATGCTCATTCATTCGGTCTTGGAGAACCACTTCAGATTGATTTACCTGCAGACACACAGAAATCCGGATTCATTCCGTCCCCGGCGCTTCATGAACGACGTTATCATCGTGAATGGCTTGGCGGAGATACCATGAACATGTCTATCGGACAGGGAGATGACCTTGTAACTCCTCTTCACATAGCAAACATGATGGCAATGGTATGTAATTCAGGAGTAATATATAAACCTCATCTTCTTAAAGAAATCAGGGATCCTGTAACAGATGACATCATTCAGAATATAAAGCCTGAAGTATTAAAGAAAGCGGATGACGTTTCTCCGGAAGTATGGAAAAAAGTTCAGAACGACCTGAGATACGTAATTACAAACGGAACCCCGGAATATCCTTTAAAAAACAAAACCGTGCAGATTGCCGGAAAAACAGGTACCGGTGAAGACTCAAGCCTTAAAGAAGGTCACTGGCACAACTGGATGGTAACCTACGCTCCGTTTGATGCTAAACCTGAAGATCAGGTTGTAGTAGCAGTACTTGTTGACGGTGTCAATACCTGGGAGTGGTGGGCTCCATATGCTTCAAATATTATAATTCAGGGAATCTTTAATGATCAGAGCTATGAAGAAGCTCTTGAAGCACTTCCACATGTAAAATACGAGCTTGAACACGGAAGAAAAAACAGAGGAAGACAGGAATGAAACTTAATTTTATAAAACGACTTGATTTTCCGCTGATTTTCTGCATGACGATGCTTTCGTTTATCGGCATTCTTTTTATTTATTCAGCAGGAATCAATTCGGATAAAAATAATGAATTCATAAAACAGATAATATGGTTTTCAGCAGGTTTAATACTGATGACTGCCATTACAATGATAGACTATAGAAAATACAAGAAATTCATTCCTCACATTTTTGCAGTATCTATTATAGTCCTTATATTTACATTTATTCTTGGAAAAAATACAAACGGTGCAACAAGCTGGATTTATCTGGGAAAGAGGGTAAGGCTTCAGCCTTCCGAATTTACAAAAATCTCCTTCATCCTTATGCTTGCACTGTTTTTAGACAACACTGAAAAGCTTAATGAACGCAGGCGTTTTATAATGGCAGCAATCCTGCTTTTTATACCGATGGGTATAATCCTGATACAGCCGGACATGGGAACCGCAAGTGTATTTCTTCCGATTTTCCTTACAATGTGTTTTCTTGCCAACATTCCGCTGCGCTTTCTTCTTCTTATTTTTTCAACAATAGTACTGACTCTTATATTTACTGTTCTGCCGATATGGGAAACACAGATTGCACGCCAGTCTATTCCGATAATACATCTGCTTTCTAACAGAAGGTACCATATCCTGATGGCCCTCATTTCCCTGATCATTACAATAATTGCAGCATTGGGAAGAATTCTTTTTAAAACAAACTATTACTACTGGATTACATATTTTTTCGGAATAATTACCATGGCGCTGTTTTTTTCTCTGGCAGGTTCAATCGTACTTAAACCTTATCAGATTACACGCCTCATAATTTTCTTAAAACCAGAAATAGATCCTAAATATACCGGATACCATCTTATTCAGTCAAAAAATGCCATAGGTTCCGGAGGTCTTTTAGGAATGGGATATTTAAACGGTAAGATTACTCATTTAGAGTTTCTTCCGGAAAAAAGTACAGACTTTATTTTCAGCGTAATTTCTGAAGAGTTCGGTTTTATTGCCGGAATTACAATTTTTACGCTTTACCTTTTTATATTTATCAGAATAATTTTTATAATGAAACAATCCTCAAATAATTTTGCCACATATATCTGTGCCGGAATTCTCGGAATGTTTTTTTATCACTTCATAATTAATGTCGGAATGGCAATAGGCATCATGCCTGTAACCGGTATTCCTCTGCCGTTTCTTTCTTACGGAGGTTCCGCGCTCTTTACAAACATGATTGCCATGGGACTTCTGATGAACATTAATTCAAGACGACTGGATTTTTAAACTAATGAAACTTGTAAAACCTCTTAACGACTTTGGAAGTGACCTTAATAAGGTTCAGTCTCCTGCCAGATATACTGGAGGAGAATACGGCATTACAGTAAAGCCGCATACAGAAAACGATAAAAATTTTAATTTTGCAGTTGCTTTTCCGGACCTGTATGAAATTGCAATGTCAAACCTTGCGGTAAAAATAATTTACAACGGTCTGAATGCAATCAACGGAATCCGCTGTGAAAGAGTATTTTCTCCTGATACAGACTTTGAAAACCTTCTCCGCGAAAAAAACATTCCGCTGTATACCCTTGAAACAGGAATCCCCCTGAACCAGTGCCAGATGATCGGTTTTTCAATAGGGTATGAACTTGGAATTACTCAGGTTCTTGCAATGCTTGAAACCGGCGGTGTTGAACTGCTGTCGGAAGACAGAACTGAAAACTCCCCGATAGTTATTGCAGGCGGATGTGGAGTTACAAATCCTGCCCCGTTTGCAGATTTTTTTGATGCATTTTTTATAGGTGAAGCAGAAAATGCTCTTTTTAATCTTGTAAGAGAATTAAAAGATTTAAGGAATGCAGGAGCTTCAAGAAACGATCTTATCCGCCACATAAAAACAAAAAGCTTTATGTGGACAAAAGACAATACTCCTGGATCAAAAGCCAGAAGAACCGTTCAGGCAGACTTTGGTCTTGTACCGTCAGTACCGGACTGGTATCCTATGCCTTCCGTAAAAACCGTACAGGATCACGGTGTTGTGGAAATAATGAGGGGCTGTCCTAACGGATGCCGTTTCTGTCATGCCGGCGTTTATTACCGTCCGTCAAGAATAAAAAGCCTTAACCTGATAATTGATGAAATCGACAGACTGGTATTTGACTGCGGTTACAGGGAGATAAGTTTGAATTCCCTCAGTTCCGCAGACTTTCCGGATGTGGGAGCCCTTCTGGACATATTAAATGAACGCTATAAAGGCTACAATGTTTCTTTTCAGCTGCCTTCACTAAAAGTAAACAGCATGTCTCTTGATATTCTGGAAAAACTCTCTGTAGTCAGAAAAAGTGGCCTTACTTTTGCAGTAGAAACTCCGGACGAAATGTGGCAGCTCAGCTTGAATAAAGAAGTTTACGCGCAGCATCTTGAATCAATCATCCGTGAAGCAAAAAGCAGGGGATGGAGCAGTGCAAAATTTTATTTTATGATAGGCCTGCCTCTTGGAAATTATTTCAATAAAAACGATGAAAAATCTGAGGAAGAAGAAATCTGTAAATTTCTTATTGAACTTCAGGCCAGAACAAAAATACAGTGCAACGTAAACATCGGTATCTTTATTCCAAAACCTCATACAGCCTATCAGTGGGTAAGGCAGATTACAATCGAAGAAGCTCAGAAAAAAATAGACTATGTTCACGAACATCTTCCCCGAGGAAAATTCAAAATCGGAAGACACAACTTCAATTCGACCATACTGGAAGGACTTTTAAGCAGGGGAGACTTCAGGGCAGGAAAAGTAATCCTCAACGCTTACAAAAAAGGTGCGCGGCTTGATGCCTGGGATGAACACCTTAAGCAGAACATGCCTTTATGGGAAGAAGCAATGGCTGAATCCGGATATGACGTAAAGGGATGGATCTACAGGAACTGGGACGAAAATGAAAAACTGCCATGGGATTCAGTTACACTGGGAACCTCAAAAGCATTTTTCCAGAAAGAATGGCAGAAGTCAAAGGAACATATACTGACAAAAAAATGCAGTCCTGACTGTGATCATAAATGCGGTATCTGTAACACAAAAGAAAATGTCAAAGTTCACACAAAGGAAGAAGCAGAAAAAATCTCTGCCCAAACCCCATTGAAACCTGTAAAAAAATCCCCGGTTTATCCCGACTGCAATATTCCGGTACTTTACAGAGTCATCGCATACTTTACACGAAACCGTGGAGCAGAATACACGGCATATCTGGCACAGGTAGAAATCTTTCACAAAGCTGTCTTAAGAAGTTCACTTCCGTTTGTATTTACGGCAGGATTCAATCCGATTCCCCGTCTGGAATTTGCCACCGCAATGACTTTAGGAATTGAATCTTTGGAAGAAACTGCAACCTTCTATCTTCATGAAGACACTGATGAAAAAACTTTTATTGAACAGATGAATAAAAGCCTTCCGGAAGGTTTTTCAATTACACAGGCATACATTTTTCCTGTTACAAATCTCAGAAAGAGGGAAACTCTGGCTCAGGGGCTCTGGGGCGGAGAATTCGAATATACCATAACAGATGAATCTGTCTCTGAATATTTTTCTTCTCAGGATTTTAAGGACTTTAAAGAAAAATACACGGAAGCATCTTTTAACTTTAAAGAGAACAGATGTTTTACGGCAGCCCTTCCTGTAAGTGACAAGGCATTCAGAACATCAGTGGAAAACTATACCGGTAAAAAATGGTTTGAAGTGTTTAAAATAAAAAAACTGCATACCCTGGCTAAAAATATAGTTTCAGGCTGGACAGCAGAGGATGAAGAAAAATGGCGAAATGACAATAAAAACTTCGTCAAACAGGAAGCCGAAATTTCATCCAGACCAGTCGTTTCATTTATGGAACTGTACCGTCAGATTGCAAAAATAAATCTTGACCTGATAAATAAAAGGGAAGACCTGACAAAAATCAGAAAGGAATTTTATAAAGACCATCCTGATGTCCTGAAAAAACACAAAGGAGAATAAATCTCAAATATCTTCTCTTTATCCCTTCAGCATGCTATAAATACTCCTGTAAAAAAAGTTAGCATTAACTAACTGTAAAACACAAGGAGATATTTATGGCAACAAGAAGAGGCCCTCGGTTCAAGGAATGCAGACGGCTTGGGGTAAATGTGTGCGGACACCCTAAAGCAATGAACCGTGCAAACGCACCGGCTTTTAAGAAAAAGCACAAAATCTCAGAATACGGACTTCAGCTTATCGAAAAGCAGAAAATCAAAGCCTACTATGGAATTCTCGAACGCCAGCTCAGAAGATACTATGCCCTGGCCTTAAAAAAAGAGGGGAAAACCGGCGAAGAACTTATCCGCATGCTTGAAACAAGACTGGACAACATTGTATACAGGGCAGGGTTTGCTTCATCAATACGCATGGCACGACAGATGGTTACCCACAGACACTTTACTGTTAACGGAAAGAAAATAAACATTCCTTCTTTTGAAGTACCGGTGGGATCAGAAATCTGCCTTGTAGAAAAAGACAGAAAAAATCCGCAGTTTAAAAAATGCTTTCTGGAACTGAACAAAGCTCCTCTGGAATACATTCAGAGAAATGAAGAAAGCTTCAGTGCAAAACTTGTTTCTTATCCGGAAAGAAAAAAAATACCGGTAGAAATCAATGACCAGCTGGTTGTTGAATTCTATTCAAAATAAAAAAGCAAAAGGGTCTGACAATGAAAGTTTCAAAAGCAAAACCAAGATATACATCTTCAAAAGATACACTTATGGAATACAAAGAAATCGCAGCTCTCTTAAAACTCAGCAAAAAAGATGCAGTTATTGACAGAAGGCTGCTGAATGATTCATTCCAGGATATGTGTTCCTATCTGGAAACTGATCTTGAAGCTTCATATACAGGAAAAAATTTTCCGTCAGACCTGAAAGAGGCTCTTATTGTAATTTTTACAAACAAACATGCCCTCTACAAAAGTGCTGCTGACTTTACAAGCGGCTATGACATGGATGACGTTATAGAAGAAAAGTTTGAAAAAGGAATACTGGATCCTGATGATTTCTTTGACAGATTTTCAACTATTCCGGCTGATGCGGAAACGATTTTAGACCGACATAAAAAATTCTGCATGGCAAAATATACTCTGACGGCAGCAGGGTAAAAATCATAATAAAGAACTCAGTAAGTCATCCGCCAGACATATCACGGGCCAGTCTTTTTTATTGAAGTCTTGTACAAACTCTGATAAAGTTTGTACACATTTATGGCTTCGACATTTGATCTATCTAAAATACTAAAAACAAATCCAGTTCTCACTTTAAGGCAGCAGGTTTCCTATACAGTAAAACTAAGTATTCCGGGAATCATTGCCCAGATCAGTTCAATAATCATGCAGTACATAGACGCTTCCATGGCAGGAAGACTTGGTCCGGATGCTTCTGCCGCCATTGGACTTACTGCATCTTCTACATGGGTTTTAGGCAGCCTGTCAAATGCACTGTGTCTTGGTTTTACAGTTCAGGTTTCTCATGCTACAGGAGCAGGAAATAAAGAAGATGCAAAAAAAACTTTCTTTAACTCTATTCTTACCTGTCTTGCTTTTTCCTTTTTACTGGCCGCTGTTTCTGCAGCCATAAGTTACAGACTGCCTTTCTGGCTCGGGTCTTCTTCTGCAATTAATACTGATGCCTCCTGGTATTTTTTAATTTTTGGTCTTTCTACGCCGCTGTTCATAACCGTATACCTTATGAGCGGAATGCTGCAGTGTTCCGGTAACATGAAACTGCCAGCCATAATGAATGCCCTCATGTGTTTTATGGATATTGCCTTTAACTGGCTGTTTATATTCAAGCTTAAGCTTGGAGTTAAAGGCGCTGCACTGGGTACCGCTGCATCAGCTTTTGTAACTGCAGCAGGACTGTTTTATTATACAGTATTCAAAAATGAATACCTTAAACTGAACAACAGAAAAGTAATGATAATAAAACTTTCGGTTATAAAAAAAGCAGTAAGAATTGCCCTGCCGGTTGGACTTGAAAGCACGGCTTTTACCGGCGCACTTGTTATTGTAGCAAGAATGATTGCTCCTTTAGGAAGTACGGCTCTTGCTGCAAACTCTTTTGCAACTACAGCGGAAGCCCTGTGCTATATGCCGGGTTATGGAGTTCAGGAATCAGCAATTACCCTTGTAGGCCAGAGTACCGGAGCAAAAAGGGAAGACCTGACAAAATCCTTTTCTGTAATAACGCTGCTCCTTGGAGTAAGCCTGATGAGTCTTGCAGCCGTAGTTATGTGGTTTGCATGTCCACTGGTATTTTCTTTTCTTACTCCTGATAAGGCAATTCAGGAACTTTCCATTAAAGTTCTCCGCATTGAACTTTTTTGTGAACCTTTCTATGCTGCGGCAATTGTAAGTTCCGGAGCATTAAGGGGAAAAGGGGACACCTTTATTCCAGGGCTTATGGCTTTATTCAGTCTGTGGGTGGTAAGGCTGGGGCTGTCTGCACTTCTTATAACAGACTACGAACTGACAGGAATATGGATTGCAATGACTGCCGAGCTCTGTTTCAGGGGAATAATCCTCATGCTCAGGCTTTTCTGTTTTAAGAAAAAAGAAGGGGATGACCAATAAGTATGAGTCATTGCCGTGCTCGACACGGCAATCCCTTGTATTGAGGGGGTAGTACAAACCCTCAAAACGGCGAAGTCAAGGCTTTAAGCGTTAGCGTGCCTTGACTCGACGTATTGTAATTAAATAGATTTTCGGGTCGAACCCGAAAATGACATTTTTTGAACTTATTGGTCATCCCCAGCTTTATAAAATCAGGATTATAATTTATCAGCGATAATAATCATATCCATGTACATAAATGTCATACCCATTTTTCCAGATACCATTAATCTGATAACTATCTCCATAAATCTTATCGTTTTCTTTAATTCCTTCTGCAGTTTTCAGGTTATTTACGAAGTTTCCTAAAGCTTCAGGGGAAGAAAGTATTTCACTTTCTACAGGTTTTTCCAAAATAACATTGTACGAAACCCCCAAATCATATACACGTTTTTCCGACATATAAAACCATTTAGTTTTATCTTCAAGGTCTATATTAAAATTCCATTCACTTCTTTTTACAGGATCTTTGCCAATTATCATACATTCAGGAGTAATACGTTTAATACTTGCCGGAAGTGTTATAGATTTTAATTCAGCACAAGAATCAAATCCTCCTAATAAAAGTTCAAGATTTTCTCCAAATTCAATTGTCTTTAATTTGCTGCAGTTATTAAATGAATGAACAAGTTCCTTGAGATTTTCAGGCAATTTAATATCTGAAAGTTCAGTCTTTTCAAAGGACTTAATTATACAGGATAC
This sequence comes from Treponema rectale, assembly GCF_014202035.1. Lineage (NCBI taxonomy): Bacteria > Pseudomonadati > Spirochaetota > Spirochaetia > Treponematales > Treponemataceae > Treponema > Treponema rectale. The sequence continues at coordinate 774,932 of NZ_JACHFR010000001.1, read as the reverse complement.
ATTTTTCGGCAGAGTAATTTCTGTATCTGCCAATCCATTAAATGATGAATAAATTCTCTCAACAGTTTCCGGCAGTTTTACCTGAACCTTTCCTAATCCTAAAAAACATGAATCTACATCCTTAAAAGTACTTCCTCTAAGATCTACTAATTTTAGATTAGGACATTCTTCAAAGATGCTATAAATCGATGAAGTATTTATTTTTCCTGTTACGGAAGTAAGATTATTACAATAATCAAAATTTCCCACTTGTATTTGTGTTATAGTAGATGGTAAAGAAACCTTTTCAAGTGAATTTAAATAATAAATTACAAAACCTTCTATACTGTTCGTTCCTTCAGGAACATCCAATTCTTTTGCAGTCTGTAAAACAGCAATCAGCGATTTATATTTAGTATTATAAATAGAATTTTTATCTACAACCGTATAATATTGATTGCCTTTTGGAAAATCAACATACCGTAAATTCTTTCCCTTCAGACTATTATAATTTAATTCTTTTATTGATGCCGGCAATGATATACCGAGCAAATTAGAAGCAGCAGAGTTAAAAGTTTTTAATCCTTCTGTCTCTGATAAATCGAGATAAATTTTGACACTCTTATCCTGGCTTAAGGCAGCCTGTACATTTTTAATAAAAGAATTATAATTACTTACTGTACCTTTTACAGCAACATTGTAAGTACCGCCTGATTCAAGGCTGGAAATCTTTTCCTTAAAATTTTCAGGTTTACATGTAATGATTTCTTTTTTTTCTTCTCCATGACATCCAGAAAACATTACCCCTGCAAATAATAATGCCAGTAATTTTAAAAGCTTAGTTTTCACTGTGTTTCTCCTAAAATTGTTTTGAAGTTATTTTACTTCATAACGCCAAAAATTCTTTGGGAATATTTCCCTAAATATCCAGGAAAATTTCCCAAATGCCATTTAGAAGAAAAATATATATCTTTTATTTCTGCTACAGTAAGAAGTATACGGTTTTTCTTTTCTATTTTCCGGAATGAAAGGCCGAGGGCAGGATTAAACTTAATTATATTCTTCTCAACTTATTGTATGACATAAAGGTTTGTGCATCCGGTAGATTTTGCAGCTGAACGCCTGCCGTTTTCATCCCGAAAATGATAATAATACACGATTTTGCCTGATTTTAATTCACGAAGAAAGATAATATAAGGTTCTGTAACTCTCATAGGGGAACGCTCCTAAAACAAGAATTGCTATCAAACTTGCTGTCACGTCCGTTTTTTAAACCTGCTAATTCCTTATATTATATAGAGTTAGCAACTGCCCGGAAGGGGACTTGAACCCCTATGTCCTTGCGAACACTAGGACCTGAACCTAGCGCGTCTGCCAATTCCGCCACCCGGGCAAACAACGCAAAAAGTATATTAAAAACCTGCCGCTGTGTCAATATCAAAACAGACTGCGGCAATTACTGGCATTTAAAGAAAATAAAGACAAAAATTCCCAGGAGAACGGCAAGAAAAGGAATAAAAAGCCATGAAGGGGCACTGTCTTCCTCGTGACGTCTCCTGCTGTTGTAAGTGTCAAAAGCTCCCTTTATGCGCCTGCGGGACTTAAAAGAAAGACGCGGCCTGCCTTTAGTACCGTCAGCATTCACATGATGAACAGAAGTATCCCCGTCAAAAGTATAATGACATTTAGGACAGCCGGTTTTAAAATCCCTGTGTGAACCTACATGACCGCATTCAGGACAGCGTACGGCTGCAAAGAATTTTCCGCACTTTGGACAGAAACGGGCATTCCAGGCAACCTCAGAGTTACAGTTCTCGCAAAAATATTTAGCTTTCTTTTTTTCGGCCATTTTACTCAGTTCCAAGATTATCTACTGAATAATCATAAATCTGCCAGATTCCGTCTCTCTGACGTACATAATAAGTATATCTCTTTACTTCGTAGTAGGTATCATTCTTGAACCACTGCTTTACTTTTACAGTACCTTCATTCTGAGAATAAGTTGTAGTTTCAAGCACAAATTTAGATGGAATGGCAACAACATCCTGATCAATTCTTGAAAGCATAAGGTCTGCCTTAAAAGATTCAAGCATGTCTGCACGTTCACTTGCACTTACTGAATTATATTTTCTGTTGCGGGAAGGATCACGCTTAAGGATTTCTTCAAGATCCATATAAAGGAAGAACTGATCCCAGAGAGCCTTCTGTCTTGCTATGATTGTCTGTTCAATTACCTTGTCAGGACTGATTTCCTGTGGCTGAAGCACAGCCTGTGTCTTACTTTCTACAGGAATAAGGGTAGATGCTGCAGCTGCCGGAGAAGGTCTGATTTCAAGGCTGAGGCGGTTTGAAACGATGGAAGTATTTTTCTGCTTATAAAGTTCAGGATAAAACTTAAGTTCTATGTAATATATAGAAGGTTCTGTTATTTCAAGATAGTCCTTAAGATTTTCAATAAAAGAATACTCTTCATCATGCTCAAGGGCAATTTCCCTGAAATAAACGCTGTTATTGGTAGTACGCTTTCTTGTAAGGGAAGAAGTTGCAGGAAGCTGACTGTTCTTTACGTTAAAACCGAAAAAATCCATGGAAAAAGCCCGGTCATCAGCAAGCTTGAACCTGTAGGTATCGCTGCCGGTATTTTTTATAGTAACATGGACATAAACAGGATTATCCTTTACGTCGCCGGGATAATACATAGTCCTGTCATAGAATTTTATTGATACTTCTGCCTTATTTTCCTGAGCATAGAGACTATGGGCAAAAAGACAAATAACAGATATAATACCTAAAAGAATACGTTTCAAAATAATACTCCTTATTTTTATATCGGACAAAAATGAAGAATACATTAAAAGCAAATTCACTACTTTCTCTTATCAGGGCATGGAAAGATTTTCATCAGGCTGTAATTTCTGCAGCAGATACGGAAGGAACTTCAGCTCCTTTGCAGGACATATACGGCTTAAAAGGCGCCTTACCGGCATTTTTTACCGGAGAATTCATCAGCCGGACCATAGTAAACACAATTCATACAGAACAGTTTGAAGGCAGAACTTTTTCTACACAGAAAGATTTTATCGTAATCACGGCCAGCCAGAAAGAAGCGGATGAATTTGAAACAGACCTGCATTCTGCTGCAGGAGATTCCATAGAAATAATAAAGTTTCCATGGTGGGGAACAATTCCATACAGAAGCATTTCAAAACGAAGTGCCGTATTCGGAGAGAGGGAAAGCGTACTTGCAAAACTTTCAGCAAAAAACCCGCGGGGATGCCTTCCGAGAGTATTCATAATTCCCCAGAGATCTCTTGTAACTCCTGTTCCACCTCCGGAATATACAAAAAAGCAGATTATCCGTATAAAAAAAGGCCAGACCCTTGATATGGAAGAGTTTGCAAAAAAACTGACAGAACAGGGATATTTACGGGTAAACAGAGTCAGCATGAAAGGCGAATTTGCCCTGAGGGGAGAAGTTCTTGACCTTTACATGTGCGGTGAAAAAACAGCCCACAGAATTGTCTTTGATTTTGATACTGTTGAACAGATAAAGACTTTTGAGCCTGAAACCCAGACTTCAAAAGAAAACCTGGATTTTCTTATCGTATACCCCCTTAAGGAAGTGGTCTGGAACGATGAACTGACAGGACGTTTAGAAAAAATTCTTGAACAGGAAGATTCAGACGGAATCATTAATGATTTTGCAGCTTGGGATACAAACCGTAAGAACGGAAAAATTCAGAATAACGGAGAACCGGAAAATGCAGGAGAAGAAGACCCTTCCGCTTCTGCAACAGACAGATTCAGCTCAAAAACAGTACATCTTGCCCTTACGGAAGAAGGAAGGGCAGAAAAAGAACGGCTTTTAACGGAACTGAGCGTAAACCTTGAAAGCGAAGGAGAAGAGCTTTTCTACGGAGTACTTTTTGACAGGCTTTATTCAGTTCTGGATTATATAGACGGACAGACTCCGGTTTTCTGCCTTGACTATGACAGGCTCCTTAACGCGGTGCAGCTGCTCGAAAATGAATATTCAGTTTCTTACAGAACTGCAAGACAGAACTTTCCGGTCCTCATGCCGAAATACATGCTTCTGGATTTTAATTCACTTATTGCAGGGCACGAAAAAACAATCAGATTCAGAAGTCTGGAAAATACTGATGAAAAATCAGAGCTTAATTCCTGCACAATTAAATGTGAGGCAGCAGTCAGCTTTTTCGGCAACATCAATTATTTTAAAGAGCAGCTTTCTTTCTGGCAGAACGAAAACTTCAGGGTATTCATCTATGCCGACAATCCCAATCAGGCTCTGCGCATAAACGAAATCGTAAAGGAATACAGCGTAGAAATAATTCCAGAGTGCATTTCGGAAGGTTTTTCCGTTACTGATGAAAAAATTGTCGTAATACAGGAAAACGAAATTTTCGGACGGCGGCAGAATACTCCTAAGTCAATCCGCAAGGCAAAATCCAAAGTAATCGATACTTTTGTTGAACTTAATCCCGGCGACTACATTGTACACGTAAATTACGGAATAGGACTTTTCCAGGGAATTGAGCGGGTTAAGTCCATGGGAACGGAAAGGGACTACATCAAGCTGCTCTATGCAGACGACGAAACCGCTTTTGTTCCTATTGAACAGGTAAATCTTGTTCAGCGGTACATAGGAAGTGAAAACGAAAAACCCCGGCTGGACAGAATCGGTTCAAAAAGCTGGAGCGCAAGAAAATCAAAGGTTCAGCAGAAAGTTGAAGAAATTGCAGAAAAACTCATCGACCTTTATTCAAAAAGAAAGGCTTCCCAGGGCTTTGCATTTCCTAAAGACAATGAATGGAACGCAGCTTTTGAAGCAGCCTTTCCATATGAAGACACCCCTGATCAGTATACGGCTACACAGGAAATAAAGGCTGACATGGAACGACCTGTACCGATGGACAGACTTGTCTGCGGTGATGTCGGTTACGGTAAAACAGAAATCGCCATGAGGGCTGCATTTAAAGCCGTAATGGGCGGAAAGCAGGTTGCATTTCTTGCTCCTACAACAATTCTTGCAGAACAGCACTATGAAAACTGCGTAGAAAGATTCAAAAACTTTCCGGTTAAGATTGCACAGCTGTCAAGATTCATAAGCCCTGCGGAACAGAAAAAAACGATAGAAAAACTCAAGAAAGGAGAAATTGACATTCTTGTCGGAACCCATAAGATTCTGCAGAAAACAATTCAGTACAGGGATCTTGGACTTCTGATAATAGACGAAGAGCAGAGATTCGGCGTAAAGGACAAAGAAAAACTCAAGGAAATGAAGCACAACGTTGACTGTCTTGCCATGAGTGCGACACCGATTCCCCGTACGCTTCACATGAGCCTTCTGAAAATCAGGGACATGAGCCTTCTTACCACACCGCCCCAGAACAGGCAGAGTGTAGAAACAGTAATAGAAGCCTTTAACGACGAAAGAATCGCAAATGCAATAAGAAGGGAAGTTGCAAGGGGTGGACAGGTATTCTTCCTGCATAACAGGGTAGAGACTCTTCTTGAAACCAGAAAAAAACTTGAAAAAATCGTTCCTGAAATGATTATAGACACGGCCCACGGACAGATGACCAGTGAACAGCTTGATGACATTTTCAGACGTTTCAAGATGGGCGGCTTCAACGTTCTGGTTGCTACGACAATAATCGAAAACGGAATCGATATTCCAAACGTAAACACCATAATCATAGACAGGGCTGACATGTACGGAATCAGCCAGCTTTATCAGTTAAGGGGACGTGTAGGCCGGTGCGACAAAAAGGCATATGCATACCTGCTGTATCCAGAAAACAAGTCCCTGAGTGAAGTTGCAATGAAAAGGCTTCAGGTAATCTCAGACTTTACGGAACTGGGCTCAGGCTTCAAGATTGCCATGAAAGACATGGAAATCCGCGGGGCAGGAAACCTTCTGGGAAAAGACCAGAGCGGAGAAGTATATGCAGTCGGTTTTGAAATGTACCTTAACCTCCTTAACTCCGCAATCGAACGGCTTACCCAGTCTGACTGGAGCGAAAAACAGGACGTTCTTCTTGAACTTGAATACACGGGCTTCATTCCTGACACTTACATAAGTGATGCCCAGACAAAAATGGAGTTGTACAAGAAAATTGCCGCAATTCAGACAGAAGAGGAACTTAACGGCATTTATGAAGAAATGTCCGACAGATTCGGGCCGGTACCTGATGAAGCCGCCAGTCTTTTAAGCCTTGCTCAGATAAGGATACTCTGCGTAAAACTTGGAATTCTCTCGCTAAAAGAAAAGAGGGGCAATGTGGAAGCAGTATTCAGTCCGAAAACAAAAGTAAGCATAGACAGACTGCTTTCTCTTGTAAAATCCAGTGCAGGCCGTATAAAGCTGGATCCTGTGCATCCAAACAGCCTGTTCATGAAAACAGATTCAATAGACTTAAAGGTCAAGGGAGACTTTATAAGGGAAAAACTCCAGAGCCTGACTGGAAAATAATTAAAAAAAATTATTCGACAGATTCAAATTTGACTGCTATAATATGCCTTAAGTAAAAAAGTTTATGAAGGTAAAAAAAGGGCGATGTCAGATATTGAATACAACGGAAAATACTACTACGAGCCTCCTCTGGAAACACAACTGGCATTACAGGACATAAAAGTCCATACATTCAGGTATTACCCGCAGGAATGCCTGATGATTGCTTCCGACCTTTTTGCGGAGGATTTTTCCTGCAAGAAATTCTTTACAAATACTCCTCATAGTATTACTCCCCTTGTATGCCCTGAAGACGCAAATAAAATACTCAACATTGCAACAGAAATAGATGCCGGACATGATTCAGTCTCAGTTATGGTCCGTTCTACCCATAAAAATACCAACTACCGCATAAAACTGAGAGTCATAAAAAAAGACTCCTCTGGAAAAGCCCTTATATGTTCCGGCACAGTAGAAAACATAAATGAATATATCTTTTCAAACCAGCTTATAGAGGCACTTTCACAGGATTACAGCTGCGTCTATTACATCGACCTGGACAGAGATTTTGTAAAACCCTACAGAATGAATCCTTTTATAAAAAAAGAATACGGCTATTCCATTGAAAACTTAAAAAAATATTCTGTAGTAATGGATATGTACATAAAAAACTCCGTTGCAGTCGATGATAAAGATGCAATGACCAGAAGCTCCAGAAAAGAATTTCTTATTGAATATCTGAAAGAAAAAGGTCTGTACATTCAGGATTTTACGGCTGTACATAACGGAATGCCTATATACTGCAGAATGAAAGTCGTACGGCTTTCTGAAGAAGAAAACATTGCAGTAATGGGATTTGCAGATATTTCCAGCGAAAAAGTCAGGGAACTTGAAAAATATGCCTACGTGGATCCGCTTACAAACGGCAACAACTACAACTATTTTAAACAGAAGATAATAGACCAGAATAAATCCGGCTTCATCGTTTCCATGGACATTCATGCATTCAAGATAATTAATTCTGTATGCGGAATAAAAACTGGAGATGAGATTCTAAAGGAAACCTGGAAAATAATATCCGGCGAAATAAAAAGCGGAGATATTGCAGGTCACATAAACGGGGATTATTTTGCCCTGTTCATAAACTCTTCATCAAACAAAGAAGTAATTGATGTCCTTGAAAAAATAATGCGGGAACTTTCGGTCCTCTCCAGAGAAAAATCCGTGCCGCAGCTTCTTCCTTATTTTGGAATCACAAGATGGACTCCGGATAAAAAAATCGAACTCTGTTTTGGAGAAGCAAACTCTGCAAAAAAATCCATCAGGGATAAAAAGAACATCTGGTATGAATTTTATTCCCATGAAGATGATGCAAAACGCATTCAGGAAAAACAGCTGGAAGATTCTTTTGAACGCTCCCTGAGGAATAATAAATTTGAAGTCTGGTATCAGCCAAAATGCAGTCCTGATGACAACCGCATGATAGGAGCTGAGGCTCTTATACGATGGAAGCAGAATGACGGAAGCCTTATTTCTCCAATGACCTTCATTCCTCTTTTTGAACGGAACGGAATGATAAGGCAGCTTGATGAATATGTTTTCAGAACCGTCGTAAACCAGCAGAAGAAATGGCTTTCTGAAGGAAGAAAGATTGTACCGGTATCCATAAATCTTTCAAGAGTCAGCCTTTATTATTTTGACATTGTTGAAATATACAGACGAATAATAGAAGAAAAAGACATTGATCCTAAATACATTCCTATTGAAATTACAGAAAGTGCCGCAGCAGGAATTGCAGAAATAAAGCAGATTGCAGAAGAATTTCATAACGCCGGATTCTCACTCCATATGGATGACTTCGGGTCAGGATACTCCTCCCTTGCACTGCTCAACACAATGCATTTTGACACCCTCAAGCTGGACAAAAGCCTCGTTGATTATATCGGAAACTACGGTGGAGACAGACTTCTGGATCATACCATTGCACTGGCAAAAGAACTGGGTATGCATGTAACTGCAGAAGGCGTAGAAAAAAAGGAACAGGTTGATTTCTTAAACAATCTTGACTGCGACAGCATTCAGGGATTCTACTATTCAAAGCCTCTTCCCCTTGAAGATTTTGAACAGAGTCTCGGCATGGTAAAAATCGTAGAAGACATGCCGGTGGTTGTATCAAGAAGAAAGAAAAGCGGAGTAGACAACCTTTATCTTGAAACCCTTGAACTTCTTGTAGGCTCGTTTCATAAAATCATGAAAATAAACCTTACGACAGACTCCTATCAGATAGTGAAGATTTACTCTGCTGAAAACAGCAGGCAGGCAGGATATTCACAGAAATTTTCTACATGGATTTCCGGCTTTGCTGATTCAGGAAATATTCATGCAGATGACCTCAAAACCTTCAGGCTGATGACAGACGTAAATTATCTGAAAAAATATTTCAACGTAAAAAAAGGCAGCCTGAAATTAAGGTACAGACGACTTACCAACGGTGAATACAGATGGGTCCTTCTTGAAATAATTCCTGCAAAAGATTATGAAGAGAATAATCAGAGCCTGATGCTTTACGTACAGGACATAAATGATTCTTACAAGGCAGTGCTTGAAAGTCAGAAAGAACTTGAGCAGTTCTGCAACAAGGACTCCCTTACCGGACTTTACAGTTTTCATTATTTTAATGCCCTCTGCCACGCATACAAAACGGAAAGTTCCGTAACAGACATCGGAGTTGTGTTCTGTGACATAAACGGACTTTCAATGATAAACGAAACAAGGGGTCATAAAGCCGGTAACATTACTCTGTGCAATTTTGCTAAAATTCTTGAAAACAATTTTGGAAGTTCAAACTGCTTCAGAATCTCGGGAGATGAATTCATAGCAGTGATTATGGATACTCCGGAAGACGAGTTTATAAAAAAAGCATCAGAATTCAGGGACCTTCTTAAAAAAGATGAAAATCCTGCTGCGTCCTGCGGATGGTACTGGAAGGAAAATGCAGAAACTATTGAAGAGACTGTAGAAAAAGCAGAGTTTTCAATGTACCATGACAAAAAAAATTTTTACAGCGCCCACCCTGAATTCCGGGAGATACCGGAACAGCAGAACTATCAGGATGAAATAAGTACCGTAATACAGCAGCTGGCTGCAGAGTATCATGTTCTGGGAATTATAAATTTTCTTGACAACAGCTTTAAGATTTTAAAATCCGCAATGGGAATGGATAAACTTTTTGTTGAAGCAGCAGATTATGATGATTTTATAAAGCAGTATGCAAAACAGAGGCTCAGGGATGAATATATTGAAAACTTCATTCTTACTGCAAATAGTACAACCCTCAGAAAAAAACTGAAGGAATCCTTTTCCTGTGACATCCGTGTCGTTAAAAAAGACAACCGGCTTCTGCAATGGACCTTCGTAAAGTCACAGCAGACAGAAGGACTGCCTGCTGCGGCAATTTTCTATGTAAAAGACTCAGAATAAAATCTCAGTTTCAGTCTGAAAAAAGCGGAGTAGAAAGATAACGGTCACCCGTATCACAGAGAATTATTACAATATTTTTTCCGGCATATTCTTCTTTCTTTGCAAGTTCAACGGCAGCCCACAAAACGGCACCGCTTGAAATTCCTGCAAGAACTCCTTCTGTCTTTCCAAGCTCTTTTCCGAAGGCAAATGAATCTTCGTTTGAAACAGGAATTATTTTATCGTAAATTTTTGTATCAAGAACTTTAGGAATGAAATTTGCACCGATTCCCTGAATCTTATGAGGGCCGGCTTTTCCTTTAAGAAGAAGCGGGGAAGTTTCAGGTTCAATGGCAATAATCTGAACCTGAGGATTTTTTTCTTTAAGGTATTTTCCTGTTCCGGTTATTGTTCCGCCGGTACCGATACCGGAAATAAAGACATCAACTTTTCCGTCAAGGTCATCATAAATCTCAGGACCTGTAGTAAGATAATGAGCTTTAGGATTTGAAGGATTTTCAAACTGACCGGCAATAATGCTGCCCGGATTTTCTTTATGAAGTTCTTCGGCTTTTTCTACCGCACCCTTCATTCCCTGAGCACCTGGAGTAAGTACGATTTCTGCACCATAAGCTTTTATAAGGTTAATTCTTTCTACAGACATTGAATCAGGCATTACGATTATTACGCGATATCCGCGGCATGCACCCACTGCTGCGATACCGATACCAGTGTTGCCTGAAGTCGGTTCAATAATGACAGAACCTGGTCCGATAAGTCCTTCCTTTTCTGCATCATCAATCATTGCCTTTGCAACGCGATCTTTAAGACTGCCGGCCGGATTAAGGTTTTCTAGTTTTGCAAAAATCTTTGCTTTTAATTCATATTTGCGTTCAATGTTTTTAAGTTCAAGCATTGGAGTTTTTCCGATAACCTGATCAATTGAAGTATAAACAGACATTTTTAATTCCTCCAGAACAAATTCATAAAATAATGTTCTTCAATGATACCACACATAACACTTAGTTTCAATTTAAGGTGGCAGGCAAATTCAATCAGCGAAAAACAGGCAGATTACTTTAAAAGAATCTTCAACACTTAGAACAAAGATGTTAAGATGAGAACGTATATTTTATTGCAAGTGGCAAAGCAGGAAAGTAAGGTAAAGGATAAAGTAAAAATGAAAACACTTACACCGATTCAAAAAGAAATAGTAACTGCCCTTGAGCAGATGAAAGAAAAGTCTCTTATTACAGAAGCCAACCTCGCCAAGAAAGTTCGGGAAAATGCAAAAATATCCGGAAAAAACAAAGCCGGAATCTGTCTGAAGGATCTGGAAGTTTGCGTTGAATATCTTGGAGAAAATAATCAGCTGCCTTATACACTTCATCTTAACAGTGCGAATGATATTTTAATAAAGAAGGAAGAAACCTGGAAATTACTGGATGGGGATGCAAAAAAAAGACGTCAGTCCAGTGAGAAGGCTATTTCTGTTTTAACCAGCGGAGATTTACGGCAGAAGGCTTCCGGCGGGAAAGGGCTGCAGAAACGGAATGAAAGGAAGAAGTTGAGTTTTAGGGATGTGGAGGAGTACTGAGTAAGGGAGGATAAGTAAAAATCTTGGGCCTTCCCAAAAATTGCCCTACTTGAAATGTTGAAATTTAACTTAAAAAAATAGTGATGATTAATGTAATAAAAAAACTTCTTAAACCAGGATTAAATAAACAGAATTACATGAATTAACTTCGGATCAGTTCAAAACTAAACTTAAAATATTAAACACTCTTCTAAAATCCTGTCAGATTTAGGGATATGACTATTATCCCGTTCAAAAATCTAAAAACTACACGAAATATAATTAAAATTTATTTTCAATGCCGTTATTTGACACTTTTATATGATATAATAAATCAATATTTTAGTTGGAGGAGCTATTTTTATGGAAAAAACAATGGATGATTTTACAAATCTTTATAGTCTTTCAAAAACCTTACGTTTTGAATTGAAACCAATTGCCGAGACAAAAGAAAATATTGAAAAAGGAAAATTTCTTGAATCAGACAAAAAGAAAGCAGCAGATTATAAAGCTGTAAAAAAGATAATTGACAATTATCATAAGTATTTCATAGATGATGTTTTAAAAAATGCCTCCTTTACCTGGACAAAACTTGAAGAAGCAATAAAAGAATATAATAAAAATCGAAATGATGATTCTGTCGTAGAAAATGAGCAGAAAAAATTAAGAGAAGAAATACTAAAATTATTTACATCAGATAAGAGATATAAAGCACTTACAGCGGCAACTCCAAAAGATTTATTTGATACAATTTTACCAGAGTGGTTTGGAGAAAATTCTAATCCAGACTTAAATAAGACTGCCCTGAAAACTTTTCAAAAGTTCACTTCGTATTTTACAGGCTTTCAGGAAAACAGAAAAAATGTATATTCAGCAGAGCCAATTCCAACAGCGGTTCCTTACCGAATTGTAAACGATAATTTCCCAAAATTTTTACAGAATATTTCTATTTTCAAAACTATTCAGGAAAAATGTCCTCAGGTAATTGATGATGTAGAAAAAGAACTTTCATCATATTTAGGTAAAGAAAAACTTGCTGATATTTTTACTCTGGAATCGTTTAATAAATATTTAGGTCAGGGTGGAAAAGAAAATCAGCGTGGAATAGACTTTTATAATCAGATTATTGGTGGGATTGCGGAAAAAGAAGGTGAACAGAATCTTAGAGGAATTAATCAGTTTTTAAACCTTTACTGGCAACAGAATCCAGAGTTTGCAAAAGAAAACCGCAGAATAAAGATGGTTCCTCTGTATAAACAGATACTTAGTGACCGTTCAAGTCTTTCATTTAAAATTGAAAGTATTGAAAACGATGAAGAATTAAAAATTGCCCTTTTAGAATGTGCAGATAAACTAGAAGGAAAAAATGAAGAAAAGAAATCTGTTTTTGAAGATACTTGTGATTTATTTGAATCTTTGAAAAATCAAAATTTACAGGAAATTTATATCAACAGAAAAGATATAAAAACCGTTTCAAGAATTCTTACTGGTGACTGGTCATGGCTTCAGACCCGTATGAATGTTTATGCGGAGGAGAAGTTTACAACAAAGGCAGAAAAAGCCCGCTGGCAAAAATCTTTAGATGATGAAGGGGAGAATAAATCTAAGGGATTCTATAGCCTTGCAGAATTAAATAAAGTTCTTGAATATTCGAGCGAAAATGTTACAGAAACAGATATTCGTATAACTGATTATTTTGAACACAGATGCAGATACTATATAGAAAAAGAAAGTGAAAGGTTTGTTCAGGGAAGTGAATTAATTGCTCTTTCTATAAAAGAAATGTGTGATGATATCCAGACAAAAAGAAAAGGAATGGATAGAGTTTTAGAAAATCTTTCAGATGAAAAACTCTTGAAAGAAAAAACTGAGGATATTGCCGTAATAAAAAATTATCTTGTTGCAGTTCAGAATTTACTCCATAGAATAAAACCGCTTAAAGTAAACGGTGTGGGAGATTCTTCTTTCTATGCTATTTATGATTCGATTTATTCTGCATTAAGCGAAGTTATTTCTGTTTATAACAAGACCAGAAATTACATTACAAAAAAGGCTGCCAGTCCTGAAAAGTATAAGTTGAATTTTGATAATCCGACTTTAGCTGACGGATGGGATTTGAATAAAGAACAGGCAAATACTTCTGTATTATTGAGAAAAGACGGAATGTATTATCTGGGAATTATGAATCCTAAAAATAAGCCAAAATTTGCAGAAAAATACGAAGTTGCTGATGGGCAGTCTTGTTATGAAAAGATGATTTATAAACAGTTTGATGCTACTAAACAAATTCCTAAGTGTTCTACACAAAAGAAAGAAGTTCAAAAGTACTTTTTATCAGGTGCGACAGAGCCTTATATTTTAAATGATAAAAAATCGTTTAAATCAGAATTGATTATTACAAAAGATATTTGGTTCATGAATAATCATGTTTGGAATGGGGAAAAGTTTGTTCCTAAGCGAGATAATGAAACCCGTCCTAAAAAATTTCAAATTGGTTATTTTAAACAGACAGGAGATTTTGATGGATACAAAAATGCTTTAAGCAAATGGATATCTTTTTGTAAAGAGTTTTTACAATCATATATAAGTTCTACTGTATATGATTATAATTTCAAGAAATCGGATGAATATGAAGGTCTGGATGATTTTTATAACTACTTAAATGCGACTTGTTACAAACTCACTTTCATAAACATTCCAGAATCAGAAATCGAAAAAATGGTTTCAGAAGGTAAGCTCTATCTTTTCCAGATTTACAACAAGGATTTTGCACCAGGGGCAAACGGAAGACCTAATATGCATACTCTTTATTGGAAAAATCTTTTTAGCGATGAAAATCTTAAGAATGTTTGCCTTAAACTTAATGGAGAAGCAGAACTTTTTTATCGTCCAGCGGGAATTAAGGATCCGGTTGTTCACAAAGAAGGTTCATACCTTGTAAACAGAACTACAGAAGATGGTGAATCAATTCCTGAAAAAATTTATTTAGAGATTTATAAAAATGCAAATGGAAAACTAGATTCACTTTCTGATGAAGCAAAATCTTACAAGGAAAATCACAAAATTGTAATAAAGAAGGCTTCACACGAAATTATAAAAGATCGTCATTATACAGAGGCAAAATTCCTTTTCCATGTTCCGATTACAATCAACTTTAAGGCTTCTGGAAATTCATTCTCTATAAATGAAAATGTCCGCAGATTCCTTAAGAATAATCCGGATGTGAATATCATAGGATTGGATCGTGGAGAACGTCATCTTATTTATCTTTCCCTCATAAATCAGAAGGGAGAAATTTTAAAGCAGTTTACTTTTAATGAAGTAGAACGAGATAAAAATGGTCAGACAGTAAAAGTAAACTACCATGAAAAACTCGACCAGAGGGAAAAGGAAAGAGATTCGGCAAGAAAGAGCTGGCAGACAGTCGGAAAAATTGCTGAACTCAAGGAAGGTTATCTATCTGCTGTAATTCATCAGCTTACAAAACTTATGGTTGAATATAATGCCATTGTAGTTATGGAGGATTTGAACTTTGGATTTAAGCGGGGTCGTTTCCATGTTGAAAAGCAGGTTTACCAGAAATTTGAGCACATGCTTATTGATAAATTGAATTATCTGGTATTTAAAGATAGAGGTTTAAATGAGCCGAGTGGTGTTTTAAACGGATATCAGCTTACAGGTCAGTTCGAAAGTTTCCAGAAGCTTGGAAAACAGTCCGGAATGCTCTTTTATGTTCCAGCCGGTTATACTTCAAAAATTGATCCAAAGACAGGATTTGTCAGCATGATGAACTTTAAAGATTTGACTAATGTTCATAAAAAACGGAATTTTTTCAGTAATTTTAATGATATTCATTTTGATGATGCAACAGGCTCTTTTGTATTCACATTCGATTATAAAAATTATGACGGTAAAGCAAAAGAAGAAATGAAGCAGACAAAATGGTCTGTATATTCTAGAGATAAGAGAATTGTATATTTTCCAAAAGTAAAATCTTATGAGGATATTCAGCCAACAGAAAAACTAAAAGCTTTGTTTGAAACTGCAGGAATAGATTATAAATCTGGTAATCCAATCCTTGATTCTATAATGACAATTGGTGCAGATCTTAAAGAAGGTGCTAAGCCATCAAAAGAAATTGCAGAATTCTGGGATGGACTTTTGTATAACTTCAAACTTATTTTGCAAATGCGTAATTCAAATGCACGAACAGGTGAGGATTACATTATATCTCCGGTAATGGCAGATACCGGAACTTTCTTTGATTCGCGGGAAGAATTAAAAAAAGGGGAAGACGCAAAATTACCTTTAGATGCAGATGCAAACGGAGCTTATCATATTGCACTTAAAGGTTTGGAGTTGATTAATAAAATAAATCTTACTGATGAAAATGAACTTAAAAAAATGAAAATATCAATAAGCAATGCCGACTGGTTCCAGTTTGCTCAGGAGAAAAACTATGCAAAAGGATGAAAATAAGTCTCATCAGCAGATTAAACTTTTTGAAGACAGCAAAATTCGTTCTGTTTGGGATGAAAAAGAAGAGCAGTGGTATTTTTCAGTTGTTGATGTAGTTGCTGTTCTTACAGAAAGTGTAAATTCTAGAGATTACTGGTTCAAGATGAAAAAACGTGTCCATTCGGAAGACGGAATTGAGTTGTCGACAATTTGTCGACAACTGAAAATGAAATCTGCAGACGGAAAGTTTTATAATACAGATGCAGCAAATGTAAAAGCTCTTCTACGTATAATTCAGTCAATTCCTTCTCCAAAGGCAGAACCTTTTAAGCAATGGCTTGCTCAAGTTGGATATGAACGTATTCTGGAAATTGAAAATCCAGAACTTGCTCAGGAAAGAATGAAAGAACTCTATGAAAAAAAAGGTTATTCAAAAGACTGGATAGACAAGAGGCTCCGGGGAATTGCAATCAGACAGAATCTGACTGATGAATGGAAAGAGCGGGGAATAACAAAAGAAAAAGATTATGCAATTTTAACTGCTGAAATATCAAAAGCAACTTTTGGGTTAACTCCAAGTGAATACAAAACTGTAAAGGGACTTACAAAAAAAAATCAGAACCTTCGTGATCACATGTCTGATCTGGAACTGATTTTTACCATGCTGGGTGAACGGGTAACGACAGAAATCAGCCAGCAGGAAAAACCAGATTCCTTTGATAAAAACAAAAAAGTTGCCCGCCGGGGAGGGAAAGTTGCAGGAATTGCCCGAAAAGAAACAGAAAAAGAATTGGGACATTCTATAATTTCAAATGAAAACTATCTTGATTTGGAAGGTGACCAAGATGGAACTTTACCTGAAAATCAGTTATCTGAATGATTTTATCTTTTGTCCTCTTTCCATTTACTATCATCAGCTTTACGGTGACCTTTCAGAACGAATGTATTATGGAAGCGCCCAGCTGAATGGAAAAGCGGCTCATGCTGCTATAGATGAACAACGTTATTCAACCCACAAAAATATTTTGCAGGGAATGGATATTTACTCCAGCAAATATAACTTATGCGGAAAGATAGATCTGTTCGACACAGCAAAAGGTTTATTGACTGAGCGAAAAAAACATATTGAAACAGTTTATGACGGATATGTTTTTCAGCTGTATGCTCAGTGTTTTTGCCTTCGAGAAATGGGATATACCGTAAAACTCATGCGTTTTTATTCAAGTGATGATAATAAAATCTATCCAATTAATCTTCCTGAAGCAAATGAAGAAATGTTTGAAAAATTTAAGGCGACTAATAAAGCAATGCAGACTTTCAACCCAAACTCTTATGAACCAAAAACAGCCGTAAAATGCCGCCATTGCATATACAATGATTTTTGTGACAGACCTTTAGCTCCAAAAGTATATTGTGAAGGTTTCTAGGTACAAAGGAGAAAGCCTATGATGAGTACAAGGGATTTTGAGTTTAAACAGATTGCCTTTGTCTTTACTGATGAAGGAGAAAAAATCAGTTTCAAAAATGATAATATTGTCATCACTGATGCAGACGGCAATATAAAGCATCAATCAACCTGCTACAGACTCTTCATACTTTTTATCTGCGGAAACTACTGTCTTACTACAGGACTGCTTGAGCGTTCTAAAAAATTTGGATTTTCCATTGTTTTTATGACGCCAAATCTTCGTGTTACTGCAATGCTTCCTTCAAAAGCAGAAGGAAATGTTCTGCTTAGAAAAAAACAGTATGAATATGATAAAACGGAAATTGCATCTCATGTAATTTCAAATAAGATTCATAATCAATGTGCTTTACTAAAGAAAAAGAGACAAAAATCAGAAGAAGAAAAAGAAGTTATAAAAAAGCTGGAACAGTTTGAAAATGATGTGCTTAAGTCGGATTTAAGTGGTCAGGAAATTATGGGAATAGAAGGAATCAGTGCAAAACTATATTTTAAATCTTTATTCACGGATTATAATTGGAAAAGCAGACAACCGCGTACTAAGTGTGATATGACAAATACTCTTATGGATATTGGTTACACGATTTTATTTAATATTGTAAATGCACTTCTGGAAATGTATGGTTTTGACGTATACGCAGGAATTTTACACACACAGTTTTTTCATCGTAAATCTCTCGTTTGTGATCTAGAGGAACCTTTTCGTCCTATTGTGGATGCTGCAATTTTAAAAGCTTTAAACTTAGGACAGGTGAGTGAAAAAGATTTCTGGAAAAATCAGAATCAATATATTTTACCATGGAAAAATTCAAAGAAATATGTAGAAGTGATTCTAAATGCGATTATGGAATACAAAAATGAAATTTTTATATATCTACAATCTTATTACCGTGCTTTTATGAGAAATCGAGCTATAAAAGATTTTCCTGTTTTTAACATGTACAGCGAGGAGGAATAAAACAATGCTTTTAATCAGTTATGACATAAGTAATGATAAAATTCGAACTAAATTCTCAAAATATCTTTCAAAATTCGGATTTCGTCTGCAATATTCTGTTTTTGAAATTACCAACAGTGATACAGTGCTAAAAAATATAGAAGCAGAAATTCAGAATACTTACATGAAGACCTTTACAGAAGAAGATTCTATCATTATATTTAACTTATCAGAAACATGTAAGAAAACATGTTATGGTTATGCCAGAAATGAAGAAAAAGAAGTATTCATAATTGGCTAGCAGTTGCAAACCTTAGGTCTTACTGGAGAATTTGATGAAAAAATTGCTTTTTTTATCAATTTTGGCCGCATTATATGCGATAAACAGCAAGATACAGTACTGTTGTACATCAATAAGGGTTTGAACTTCATATTAAATTTCTACTGTTGTAGATAAGATTTGTTTCTACCTGCTGAACAAGTTTGAACTTCATATTAAATTTCTACTGTTGTAGATTCTAATGACATTGACGACAAATGTGCGTTTGAACTTCATATTAAATTTCTACTGTTGTAGATAATAATGCGGTCGAGGTAAACTATGGTTTGAACTTCATATTAAATTTCTACTGTTGTAGATTCATAAGACTGCTGGAAGAATTCTTGTTTGAACTTCATATTAAATTTCTACTGTTGTAGATATGAGCAGCTGACGGACTTCTTTTTTGTTTGAACTTCATATTAAATTTCTACTGTTGTAGATCATTTATTGAGTGTTGCGTAGTCTTGTTTGAACTTCATATTAAATTTCTACTGTTGTAGATATAAGGATGTTACTGTTCCTTCATTGTTTGAACTTCATATTAAATTTCTACTGTTGTAGATAGTGAAAAATGTGTTGACAAAGTTATTGTTTGAACTTCATATTAAATTTCTACTGTTGTAGATTATCAATATGTTGAAGGATATGTATCTGTTTGAACTTCATATTAAATTTCTACTGTTGTAGATATAATCGCCATCACACATTGACAAAGTTTGAACTTCATATTAAATTTCTACTGTTGTAGATAGAAACTCCAAATTCATCCGAATAGAGTTTGAACTTCATATTAAATTTCTACTGTTGTAGATCGGTCAAAAAGAATCTTGATTATTGCGTTTGAACTTCATATTAAATTTCTACTGTTGTAGATATGTATAAATCAATAGTATCACCAGAGTTTGAACTTCATATTAAATTTCTACTGTTGTAGATAAACCTGTTGTTTCTGTGTCAAAACAGTTTGAACTTCATATTAAATTTCTACTGTTGTAGATCTTCCTTCTAAAAATGCCCTCAGACGGTTTGAACTTCATATTAAATTTCTACTGTTGTAGATGGGGATTGAAAAGTTATGAGCAGGTAGTTTGAACTTCATATTAAATTTCTACTGTTGTAGATAGTTATATAATCCGATTACGCAAGAGAGTTTGAACTTCATATTAAATTTCTACTGTTGTAGATTGCAGACTAATAAACGGGGTAGGGAAGTTTGAACTTCATATTAAATTTCTACTGTTGTAGATTTCTGAGCGATAGGATTCAGAAGATGTTTGAACTTCATATTAAATTTCTACTGTTGTAGATAAGTTCCTTCTAATTATACCGGAAAGGTTTGAACTTCATATTAAATTTCTACTGTTGTAGATCAGTGCCAATACTTGACACTGTATTTTGTTTGAACTTCATATTAAATTTCTACTGTTGTAGATAGTTTTTTTTGCAGAAGAACTTGAAGGTTTGAACTTCATATTAAATTTCTACTGTTGTAGATCAGCTGATAATCTGTCCGTCGTCATCGTTTGAACTTCATATTAAATTTCTACTGTTGTAGATAATGTCTTTTACCGCACCATTGCCAGGTTTGAACTTCATATTAAATTTCTACTGTTGTAGATAGGGTGCGATTTCCGGAGCCGTAAAGGTTTGAACTTCATATTAAATTTCTACTGTTGTAGATTTGTCGTCCATATCGTGTCGTAGTTGTTTGAACTTCATATTAAATTTCTACTGTTGTAGATCTTTCGCCTTTTCTGTACTCGATTATAGTTTGAACTTCATATTAAATTTCTACTGTTGTAGATTTTATAAAGTCATGTGCCTGCATTAGTTTGAACTTCATATTAAATTTCTACTGTTAAACACGCAGATATAATACTATAATAAAAAAGCAAAGTTAATTTTATATACTTGAACACTATAATAACTTGTGGTGTGACCGGAGGAATGAAATATCACTGGTGTATGAAATGGAAATTTAACTGACGGACAAGCGATAGTAAGGGCGAGCGTAAGCGAGTTGCGGAACAGAGTGGAGCAATGAAGCCGCGTAAGACGGCGAAACCCTGAATAGCGCGGTTTTTGCCGGCGGCAAAAATGGCCCCGTATAAAAAATATTTTCAAAAAAAGAAGGTGAAGTTTTATGGAAAAACGGGAAGTGAAAATTCACGGAATCTACAGACATTTTAAAAACAAGTTTTATATTGTGGAAGATGTCGCTTTTCATTCGGAGACGAAAGAGGAGTATGTGGTTTACCGCAGGCTTTACGGAGATAATTCGCTCTGGATTCGGGAAAAGGGTATGTTTTTAAGTGAAGTTGATCACGAGAAATATCCGGATGTAAAACAGAAGTGGCGTTTTGAGCTGGTAGAAAATCTGTAAGTTGTGTCAGATTTCGGTTTTATCTGATATAATCAGCACAGGACACTGTAAAAAAAATTCAGGAGGAATTGTATGCCAATGATTGAAGCAAAGGTAACCATGGAGCTGCCTGCAGAAAAAAGAGATGTACTGAAAGCTGAGTTTGGAAAGGCTATCAGCATTATGGGAAAACCGGAATCATACCTTATGATTAATCTGGTCGATAAACAGGATCTGTACTTTGGCGGAAAAAGACTTGATAAAGGTGCATATGTTGAAGTTAAAGTTCTCGGAAACATTGACGGGGGAGCAGGCAACAGAATGACTGCAAAGCTGTGCGAGATTCTGGAGAAGGAACTGGGAATTCCCGGAAATTCCGTTTATGTTTCTTACTGGGGAACGGCCAGCTGGGGATGGAACGGCGGGAATTTTTAGGATTCAGATACAAAGTCCGGCAGAAAAGAATATGACAGAAAATGTCGTAAACTGAACTGCCTGCCGTTTACCCTTGCTGCAGTCAGCAGTCAGAAATTTAAATTCTCTTCATCATCTTTTTAAGTTTTTCTTTGTAAAGTTTCTTAAGCTCCGGCGGATTTAAAATCTGAACGGAATCTGCAAAATGAAGTACCCAGTAAAGCGTTTCCTGAATCTGATTTGATTCAAAACTCAAATAAACAGAACCGTCTTCATTCTGATGACATTCCTGATTTTTGTGCCAGGTTCGCTCCAGGACATAAGTGTTGATGGATTTATCAAAAAGAAGTTCTATTTTCTGCATCGGTGCATCGTTGTTCCAGATTCCAAAGTTCGGGTCTATGTGAACCTTTCTGTCATAATCCTGGTCCGGCGTAAACTCTTTTAGAAAAACGATATTCTTCATTCTGGAAAGGTTATAGGTGTTGAATTTTTCGTGACTGTGGGAATAGGCAATAACATACCAGTCACCTTTCTGACAGTAGATTTTGTACGGATCAATATCTGAATGAGGAATATGTTCTGTGCTGCTAAGATTCCTGTAACCAAAACTGATGGACTTGTGAGTCTTTATTGCTTCAAACAGCTTCTTAAAAACCTCAGGTTCGATATTCGGAAGAGGATCAGCGATAAACTGAACATCATTCAGAAGTGAAGACTGGACCTGCACCTGGTTCGGCAGCATCTGGGAAATAGTATTATAAACTTTTGAAATTGTATCTTTCAGCGGCGTATTGTCGTATCGTTCCAGAAGCGGAAGAATTCCTGCCATAGCAACAAGTTCTCCTTCGCTTACCAGTACATTTTTTACAAAGAAAGTTTCATCAGTATAATAATAGCCCTTGTGAAGCCGGTCATATTCAATCGGCGCATTGTAATAAAGTTTTAGTTCATCAATATCACGGAGGACAGTGCGGCGTGAAACTTCCAGTTCTTTTACCAGACGTTCTACACCAGGGTATGGAATAGACTGAATTGCTTTTTCAAGCTGCAGAAGCCTCAGGGATTTTACATGACTTTCTCTGGATTTTTTTTCTTTTCTCATGGAAATATTTTATCATGGAATTTTGCCAGAATCAAATCATAATGCCGTTTATTGACACTATTGCATGTTAAACTGTAAATCATAAAGCTGCAAAAGGGGGCTTAACATGAAGACAATTGATGGAAATTATGTAGTTTGTGGTTTCTCAGGAAAGAGATGCTACACAGAACGTGAAGCAGGTCTTGTGATAAACGGTTGCAAGCGGCATGTCTATGTCGGAAATCGCCGCTGGGCAAAATCAGCACACGGCAATTCCAAATCAATTCCCCGCCGTAAGTATTACTGCAAGAACTGCGGTTTCTATCATGTAACCCACTTGGCTTTGTATGATATGGATTCTCAGAATTATGCCTGGGAAGCTGTTTTTTACAGAGAATACGAAAGAAGACAAAAACGCGTTTATGCTTAACGAACGTGTGGTTCAAACAAAATGTTATGTTTTACAGATAGTATAGAGAATATGAGCGTAACAATGATTGAGAAGTTTTACAGTTTCTAATTAAAAAATAATTACCCTGTCGTATTATTTACTACAGGGGGTGTATTAAAATTATTTTAGTATGAAATTAGCAATATTTTAATTTCAAGTCCTATAATAATAGAGGTTAATATGAGTTCAATAACAATACAACAGATAAAAATCAGGATTACAATTTGGATATTATCTTTGCTATACCCGAGATGAAAAAGTTAAAGTTGGGAATGTTATTTTACAGAAAGAATTACCGGGAATAAATCTATAAAATTTAGAGTAAGAGCAATTAGAAAGAAGAAGGATTAAATTATGAAATTATATTTAGATATGGATGGAACTATTGTTGATTTTGTCTCACAAGTGAACAAATATAACTTTTGGCGTACAGATAAAGAAAACAAAGTTGATTGGAAAAAAGTTAAAGCAATGGGACCACGTTTTTGGGAAGAAATGGACTGGATGCCAGATGCAGGCAAATATTTTGAATGGCTTTATAATTGGAAAAAAGAAAAAGTTATTGAATTATACATTTTAAGCTCAATTGATTTTGAAGATGGTAAAAAAGGAAAAATGCGATGGATACAAAAGAATACACATTTTCCGATGGAGAATGTAATCTTCGTTGAAAATCCAGAAGACAAGGCAAAATATGCTTCTTCAGATTCATGGTTATTAGACGATAGAAAAAAATCTCTAGATCCATTTAAGAAAGCTGGTGGTAATATTTTTGAATTCAGAGGAAATTGGCCAGAAATATTTGATGAAATTGAAAACATTATTAGAGTCTTAAAAGAAATCTAAGCTATATTGAATTGTAGCTTGTATGAATTAAGACCACAGAAGAATAAAGTCGTGGTATAATAACAAAGTTGGAGAATATTAAAAAATGCAACTCGGATGGATTGATTTTTCAAAAGAAGATAAAAGTAATGCAATGAATATAATTCATTCATTAAATGAGCCTGGTGTATTAGATGAATTAGGGTTTGGTGCTATAAGGAATGCATTTGCAAATGATTTTTTTCCAGGCACATCGACACTTCATACTCGTTCAAAATATTTTTATTTAATTCCTTACATGCTTTTCGAGTTTCAGAAAAAATATGCAGAGGGTAAAGAGATTGCACATGGGAATCCAGCTGCATTCATTAAGAAAATCCGTAAAGACATTGATGATGAAGAAAAGAAAACCAAGAATTTACTGATGAAGGTTGCTAAAGATAGTAGTGAAATAGAAGGTGTTATTGGTTCATCAAAGGATGATGAAAAATATTGGGTCGAACGAACACCAATTGTAATCTATTGGTCAGGATTAAGAACTTTTGGTTTTTTCGAAAATTCAAAATATTCTACTAATTATACATATTCTGAATTATTAGCAGATTTTTACAGAATTGCTCAAAACAAGAGTAATTCAAAATCAGCTGCAACAGATTCTTTTGATGAACAGAACGATTCAGACGCAGGAGGTTCAGTTTATTATCCTATAAGTAAGGACTTTCATAATCCCAAATGGAGGGATAACATTAATATTGGTCTAACAAAAAAGGAAGCAAAAGATTTAAGAAAAAGAATAATCTCTAATGAAAATTCCAAGAATAGTTTATTAGCCTTTATCTTAAAGGAAGATCTTAATTTGAAAAATCTATCTTTTAAGGATTTTACAGAAGCATATAAAACACGCTTTCCTGCAGAGATTAAAGAAAAGCTGGATTTGGCAAATGCAGTAAATGAATTTTATTATCTTATTATGCTTCGCTATAACTATCTTCTTGCAAAAGCAGACTTTGAAAATTGTAATATTGATGTAAGAAAACAATGGGAAGAAATAGAACCTCTAATTTCGCAAATATGTACTAATTTCAATCTTGAAAAGACTTTTCTTGTAATGAAGATTCAAAACAAGAATCTGAGGGATTTTCTTAGAAATTTAAAAACAGAACTACCTAAAGCAAGTGCAACAGGAGATTATTCTGTAGTTGATTTATTAATTACAAACAGAGAAAAATCCCTTAAAACTACAAGAGCAAAAATCAATCATCCAGATAAATATGATGTAAAAAAATTACTTACATATGAACGTTTTGACTATCGTTTTAATAATGTTCAGAAACATGTACAGGATATTCAGGAGGGGGAAAACAATGCTTAATCCCAGAAATAAATCAGAGCATCTTATTTATGGTGACATTTTAACACCTCCATCAGATTTTCCTGTTTTAGAAAAAGCTATAGCAACAACATACTCTCTGGATATTTCTGCATTAGTATCGTGTATGGTTCCTTTAGCATTTTCAGATGATGTAAACAGTCGCTTATTTCAGAATAAAGTAAGTACATTAACAGCATTACGAAATCTTTCTGAAAAACTTGTTGTATTTTGTGATCCGGGACAAATAAAAACCTTAAAAACAAGAAATCAGGAATTTGCCATTCTTCTTGAGAAAATGATTATTCCTGTAATGTTAAAACAAATTGGAGACATATATCCGTCTTTTCATCCAAAAATGTGGCTTCTTCAGTTTTCAAACGAGAAAAAGGAACACTCTTATCGTTTAATCGTTCTTAGTCGAAATATTTCTTATGACCGCTGCTATGATATCTCTTTGGTTCTAGAAAGTTTTACTGAACGAAGAGGAAAAGGAGCGACAGAACGAAGTTTTAAGAAAACAAGGGCAATATTGGATTATTTGCTTTATTTGAAAACAGTATCTGAAATATCTCAAGAACAATTAAAAATCATAGATGAACTAATAAAAGATATGGAAAATGAACAAGTAGGATTTAGTATTGATAATCCTATTTTTGATGAAGATGACTGGGATATCTATCCTTTTTATGAAAACACTTTCCGTAAAGATGGCAAATTATTTGAGAAAACGATTTTAAATAATAAAGAAGGATATAAAAAGATACTTGTTATGTCTCCCTTCTTATCAAAAGAAACTTTAACTTCTCTTCAAAAGGCTTTGTTAAAAAAGAATTCAACAGAAAAACGGATAAAACTAATTACAAGGCAGGACTCTATTAACGGAATAGATACAGACAAGTTATCTGATATCGATTTTTATGTACTTAATCCTAATGCAATTACTGGAGAAACTTCAAAAATAAATGATGATCTTGAAGTAGAACAAGAGGAACAAAATAAAGAAAGTATTTCCAATGAAGAAAAACTCCACGATATTCATGCAAAAATCTTTCTCACTGAATCAAAAGATGAAAAAGAATTATTTATTGGGTCAGCAAATGCAACAAATTCTGCTTTCAAATGGAATAATGAATTATTGATTAGATTAGGAACTTCACACAGCTCTATGACAGTAGATAAATTCTTTAAGAATTTAAATACAGAAAAAGAGAATATGTTTGTACCAGCAGAATTGCACGTGGCAGAATCTGAAGATTCAAAAAATCAGAAAGATATAGAATCAGCTGTTAGAAAGATTTCGCATATCAAAGCAAAAGGAAATGTTATTAAGGTAGAGGATAAATATTCTATTAAGATAAATTTTGATTCAAATCCTCAAATTGATGGTATAAAAATAATGATTAGTCCAATTTCAACTCAAATCTTTAAGGAAATAACATCAGAAATCTTGTTTGAAAATTTGGAGGTTTCAAATATATCTGAATTCTATGTATTATCAGCAGAAAAAAAAGATAGTAACGGTGCTATTCGCATAGAACGTCTTATTAAAATTCCTACAGATAATATTCCTTATGATGAAAGAGACAGTCTTCTTATAAATCAGATTATTAAAGACAAAGAATCTTTTACAGAATATGTAACTTTATTATTAAGTTCAGATTCTATTTCAACTCAATTGGAATTGAATGATTTAAGACAAACATCATCGGCTTGGAAGATAACTAATACGCAAATGCCTCTATATGAAACTTTATTAAAGGCAAGCGTTTCTAATCCTCAGGCAGTATTAAGTTTGCAGAAAGACCTAGAACTTATAAAAAATCCAGAAGTAATAAGTGAAGATTTTAAGCAGCTTTATAATGAATTCAAGCAGGCTATTTCGGAGTAGGTATTATGACAAAGTTTCAGAAAGAAATGCAGGATAAAATTCAATTAATAAATACAGTTGAAGAACAAACTTATAATTCGTTGAAGGATTTTCAAAAGGCAACGGTATCTCGCATAGATTTTCATTATAGGAATAAAATAAAACCTCAGAATAGAATTCTAGTTGCAGATGAAGTTGGCATGGGGAAAACCATGATAGCTAAGGGAACAATTGCCAAAGTTGCCAAAATTAGATTAGAAGAAGAGGATCCCCTTTTTAAGGTAGTGTATATATGTTCAAATCAGGCTATTGCAAAACAAAATATTAAAACTCTGGATATTTTAAATACAAATCCTCAGGTAGAAGATACAAGACTATCAATGCAGCACTTAAGTGTTATGCAATCAGAAACAAAACCCGAAGTTTTAGATAAATATATTCAATTAATTCCATTAACACCTGGAACATCGTTTGAAACTTCAGGTGGTGGTAATGTAAATGAAAGGGCATTGATTTATGCAACTTTATTATATGCAGAAGAGTTTAGTGAATATAAATTTAATCACGAATTAGGAAAATTATTAATGCTCTCGTGCTCTCCAAAGACATGGCGTAATCAAGTCACGAAAAAAAAGGAGGCATTGAAAGAAGTCCTTAAAGATTATAAAAAATCTGATTTTAGATTAGATAATTGTAAATATAAAAAAAATTATCCGTACTCAATTATTGCTGAGCTTCGTAAAGATAAAATAGAAATTGATTCCAAAACTGAAAATCTATTTGATGTAATATTACGAACAGTAAAGCTAATAAATAAGAATCATTGTCAATTACGCTCCAAGTGTTCTAAATGTGCAGACAAGAATAAGTGTTATCGTATTCAGATTATTACTGCTCTTAGAAAAGCATTTGCTCGAATAAGCACAGACATGCTCAATCCTGATTTAATTATAATGGATGAATTCCAGCGATTTAATACTCTTATTCAAATTGATAATGATAGTGATGCAGGTATGTTGGCGCAAAGATTCCTGCAAGAGCATTATGAAGACGAAAAAACGCGAACAAGAGTTCTTTTGTTATCAGCCACACCATATAAACTTTTTTCAACAATGGAAGAACTGAATGATGGCTCAGATGATGACCCCTATAAAGAGTTTTTTACGGTAATGGATTTCTTATTTGAAAAAAACAAAGAAGAATTCCAAAAAGTATGGAAAGAATATTCAGATGCTTTGCAAACTGCGCAGGCAAATGGTTTTGAATTACTTGTAAACAGAAAAGAAATCGCGGAAAATGAAATGTACAAAGGCGTATGTCGTACAGAGCGACTGTCTGTTATGTCTGGTGAAGATTTCATTGATGTAAAAGGTGTTAAGCCAGAAGAATATCTTAAAGTTACAAAAGAAGACATACAGTCTTATATACAGGCTCAAACATTAATAATGGAATGTGGTAAATCCCAGAATGTTCCAGTTGATTACATAAAAAGTTGCCCATACATTATGTCTTTTATGGAAAATTATGTTTTGAAGAAAAATATAAAGGAAGCCTGTGAAAATGAAGAAAAAAATATTGAAGCAGCAAACAAACCTTTACTTTGGCTAAAGAAGAAGCAAATTGAAAACTATGAAGAGCTTCCAGAAGTTAATGCTCGTTTAAAAATGTTAAAAGAAGAAGTATTTGAACAATCTGCTGAAATGCTTTTATGGTGTCCTCCAACTAAACCATATTATGAGCTTGATGGAGCCTTTAAAAATATAAAAAACTTTTCTAAAACTCTAGTATTTTCATCATGGGAAATGGTGCCTAAAATGATTAGTACATTAGTTTCTTATGAAGAAGAAAGAAAAATCCGTTCATGGAAAAAAGAGAATGAAAAAAAGTATTCAGCATTCAGTAAACATACAGGCAGATTAAAACTGGAAATTGAAAAGTTAGGAGGCAAACAACTCTTTTCGGAATTATATCCATCAAATTATTTGGCATCGATATACAATCCTATCGAATGTCTGAATTCAAATAAAACAATTAATGAAATAAAAGGTGAATTAAAGTCTATTATCTCTGAACGCTTGAATACTTTAAAATCATATGAATCAACTGGAGATAGTAATGACTGGTATGTTGCGGTGCTTTTTCTTTTAGATTCAAAAGAATATGTGAATGACTGGCTAAGTACAATAAATGCTTCTATACAAGATATAGAAATTGAAGAATCAGATGATGAACCTGATGAAATTATAGATGATTTTGATGAAGGCTCTGATGAACCTGAAAAAGATTCTTCTGAAGATATATCAGATTCTAACAAAGAAAAAAAGGATTCTGATAAGCGATATAAAAACTGCATAGCAAAAGTTGAAAAACTCTTTAATAATATGAATCTTGGTAAACAACCAGAAGATTTAAGTGATTTTTTGGTAAACGTTGCCATGGGGTCATTCTCAACTTGTTACTACCGTTCTTGTAAGAATTTCAGACCTTATTCAGATAGTAACAGAGAGCTTATAAAGACTCCATCGTATAATGCTACAGAATTTGGCCGTGCTTTCATCAGGAATTTTAATACTCCAGAAGCAATGGAAGTATTAGATTATGTAGATCAAAGTAACGAAGAAGACGATACAGGAAATTATTTGAGCAGAGTATATAGGTACTGTATTAATGGCTGTTTCCAAGGAATGCTGGATGAATATATACATCTAATGTATCGAGGAAAAGATAATTTTCAGGAAGATATTATCAAGAACCTAAATATGCTTGATACAGCAACTTATGAAATTGATACTTTTGAAGCATTTAAAAAAGAAGTTACGGGTAAAGATAAGTTTAGAGATTCAAGAATTAAAATGCGTTCTCATTTTGCCGTATGTTTTTCAAAATCTACAGATAAAGGAACTGGTGACCGTAAAGAAAATCTTCGTAACGCATTCAATTCTCCTTTGAGGCCTTTTGTTTTGGCCTCTACTTCAATCGGACAGGAAGGACTTGATTTCCATAATTATTGCAGAAAAATTATGCACTGGAACCTTCCAAGCAATCCGGTAGATTTGGAACAACGAGAAGGAAGAATAAATAGATATAAATGTCTTTCTATCCGTCAAAATGTTGTAGAACTTCATGGGAACCTTATCTTTAATAAAGATAAAACTGTTTGGGATCAAATGTTTGAAGAAGCCAAAGAAAAAGAAAATGGTGGAAACTTCTCAGAACTTATTCCATTCTGGGTTTTTGGTAAAAATCAAAAAATAAAGATAGAACGCATAGTTCCAATTTATCCTATGAGTTCAGATATTACTCGTTATGAACGTTTGATAAAGATTTTATCATTGTATCGTATGACTTTAGGTCAGCCTCGGCAGGAAGAGCTATTGGAATATGTCTTCTCAAATTGTGATGATTCAGAAATACAAAAAATGAAAGATTTGTTTATTAATTTGAGTCCTTGGAGTAAAGAAAATAAAAATAGTGCCGTTCAGTGACACCACAACATGTTACAATATCTAAAAATGGGAGTTACATATATGAAACTGTTTTATAGTCCTTCATTTTCAGGGTTTGTTTATACGGATTCTTCACGGCTTATGTTTAATGAAAGGCTTGTAGATACAGCGGCTCTTGTGGAAGATATAAAGCTTCATGCTGGCTTAAGTACCGAGCACAAAGAAGACATTGAACGTACTGTTGATTATTACAAGGCCATGAAGACTTTACTGAATTCGTGCAAAGATGATAGGAACAACGGTACAAGAAAAACTGTAACTTTATATTTGCTTTGATTTAAAAATGATTCGACTAAGGAAGTTTGAAAAGCTCAAGTCTGTTGCAGTAATCATACTAATAGTAGTGATGCTTAAAACTGATTTAAGCTTAAAGAGAGGCCTGTAAAGGAATCTCCTTAATTTCAAGAAAAGGCTCCTCTGGTTCTTCTAACCACTGAATAATCTGGTCTTTGACAGATTCAATTTTCTGTCTGGAGTTTTTACCTCGTATGGCGCATTCCCATACAAAGCAAACCCTCCAGCATTGTTCCTGGTAATATTTGAGGTTGTCTGCATCCCGCTTTTTGTTGGATTCAAATTTCTTTTTCCAGAATTCCTGATTGGATTTTGGAAAAACAAAATAACGGCAGCCTTCGTGAGCGTGCCAGAAGCAGCCGTTTATGAAAACTACTGCATAGTATCGGGGGAAGATAAGGTCAGGTTTTCCAGGATAGCGTTTATCACAGATACGATAACGTAAACCGGCCTTAAATAAAGCAGAACGAATCTGTTTTTCGGGTTTAGTGTTCTTAGAACGGATATGAGACATATTTTTATGGCGGTTTTCAGGACTAAGGACATCCATATTATAAATATTATAACTTATAAAGCTTACTATAAAAAGAACCGGTTGTATAAATCATTGTTATGAGAGTTTATATAGAAATGAAATTATTGCTCAGAAATATATAAAACTGTGGTATAATAAAATTTATTAAAAAGAGGATTACTTAATATGAACGAAGATATCACTAAGCAAATCGAAATACAGTAAATGAGGTTACTCCAAAGGTGACTGTAAACGTTACTGTAAAATTCACTGCAAATCAGAAAAAGATTCTTGAAGAAATAAAGAAAAAACCGTTTGTAACACAGGAAAAATTAGCAGAGATTATTGGTATTACTCGCAAGAGCATAATTGAGAATATGAAGAAACTTCAGAATCAAAAAATTATTAAACGAGTTGGTGCCGACAAAAACGGGCATTGGGAAATTATATGAAAGTAATAGTCAGCGCCTGTCTTGCCGGGGACAACTGCAAATATAACGGCGGAAACAACCTCGATCAGAAAATGATGGAGTTTCTCCAGGCTCACGAAATAATAAAAGTCTGCCCTGAAGTTTTAGGCGGACTGCCAACCCCACGTCCTTCTGCAGAAATTGTAGACGGCAACGTTATGAACACTGAAGGGAAAAACATCACAAAAGAGTTTACCCTCGGTGCTCAAAAAGCTTTTAAAACTGTACAGAAAGAAAATCCTGATTTGATTATTCTCCAGAGTCGAAGTCCTTCATGTGGGATTAAGCAGATCTATGACGGGACTTTCTCTGGTAAGAAAATCCCTGGACATGGACTTTTTGCAAATCTCTGCATTAAGGCCGGATACAAGGTGCTGGATATTGAAGATATTGATGACTATTTATCACACAATTAAGTTATTGTGATGCACAAAGAGTAACAGACATTATTCCAAAATCTCACCATCCCGGCTGATTACAACAATTCGCCAGGGAAGGAATTTTCCACTTGCTTTAAGGGCATCTGTTGCAGCACGTTCAAGTCCTCCGCAGCAGGGAACTTCCATTCTCACAATAGTAAGGCTTTTTATATTGTTCTGACTTATAATCGCTGTAAGCTTTTCTGTGTAGTCGCCTTCATCTAGTTTTGGACAGCCGACGAGCGTAATGTGATTCTTGATAAAATCCCTATGGAAAGCAGCGTATGCATAGGCTGTACAGTCAGCGGCAATCAGAAGATTTGCATTTTCATAAAAAGGTGCCTGAACAGGAAGCAGTTTGATTTGAACCGGCCACTGCATCAGTTCGCTTTGTACTGATGTTTTCGCTGAGGGTTCATTTTCTGAGACTGAGGCCTGAGATCGATTAAACGTATGCATTGCACTTCCAGGGCAGCCTCCGGAATGAGGATGTGGCATCGGACTTTCCTCCTGCTGCCGGGCAAGAATCTGCTTTCGCATTTCAACTGCCTGCGGATTATATTCTGCACTTTCCCTCTCTTCAATTGTAATTGCACCTGCAGGGCAGGCCGGAAGACAGTCTCCAAATCCATCACAAAAATCATCACGTAAAAGATGAGCCTTTCCATTTTCCATAACAATTGCATTTTCGTGGCAGGCAGAAGCACATAAACCACAGCCAGTGCATTTTTCCTCATCAATCTTAACAATCTTTCTAATCATAATTAACCTCGATTCAATCTTTTTTATGGATTTAATTTATCAGTATGAGGTTAAAAAGAATGTTGTTAAAACAACAAAAATCAAATAAACTAAAAATATGAATATCCTTGAACTGATTAAACATCCTCTTTTTACCGGCCTTGATGAAAAAAGCCTGCCAGAGGCATTAAAGCTTTTTGAAAGTTCAGAAAAGTCTCTAAAGAAAGGGGAGTGTATTTTTAAATCAGGAAGCATAACAGAAGTAATGGGCTTTGTACTTGAAGGACGAATTCAAATAGAAAGCACAGATTATTGGGGAAATAAAACTATTATTGATAATCTTGGAAGCGGAAAGGTTTTCGGAGAGACTTATGCCTTAACAGGCAAACCTTTGATGGTAGATGTTGTTGCTGTTGAAGATTCCAAGATTATGCTCTTAAAACCTAAAAAGCTTTTTTTACAGGATGACAATAAAATCAATTCAATTTTGCTTCAAAATATTCTGCAGATCAGCATGAATAAAAATCTTCATCTTTCACAGCGGATCTTTCATACAAATGCTAAGACAATCAGAGGAAGACTTCTGGCATATCTTTCATCCTGCCTGCCTGCAAAAAGCCCCCATGCAGAATTTGATATTCCTTATGACAGGCAGCAACTTGCAGATTATTTACAGGTAGACCGTTCTGCTTTAAGTGCCGAACTCAGCAAAATGAAAACTGACGGCCTGATTGATTACTGGAAAAATCATTTTAGACTTTTACATCTGGATTAGATTCACCAAATTTTTACATACGAAAAAACAGATGAAGAACTGAAACATACAGCTGAATTATGAATGAAAATTAGCTACCGCGACCATGTTGTAACAAAAGAACTCGGGGACATTGCTAATGACTCTATTAAGTTCCTGTGTTATAATTATCAATGGGAGGCAAGTATATGAAATATCCTTTTCTTACATTAGATGATGAAACAGAAATTGTACACTCAGAAATGCTTCCAGACGGAAAAGTAGAAGTTTATATTGAAAAGCCAGATGAAAAAGACTGTTTTCATAACGCATCTTGTTTTATTCCCGGCTACAAATGGAAAAATATAAACGGCTTTACCGATGATGAAATAAAAAAATATCAGGAAATAATAGAATCAACAGCTCATTTAATTTTGAATTTTGCCCAGAAAGGTGGTTTCGAAAATGCCTCAGGTTTTTAAGATTGGTTCTTACTGGGTATATTTCTGGGCAGATGAAAATGAACCTCTTGAACCAATTCATGTTCATGTTGCACAAGGCAAGCCTGAAAAAAACGCAACAAAAATCTGGATTACAAAGTCCGTAAGAAATTCGTAAAATGAAAATAACCTACGTAATCCAGAAATCACGACGACGATCAATGAGTATCCAGGTGGCAGATGACAGAAAAATCATCGTAAAAGTGCCGCTTGGAACGCCGACATTTGTTGCAGAAAACTTTATCCGCGAAAAAAAGGACTGGATTACAAAGCAGATCGAAAAGGTTGAAAAGCAGTCGAAACTGGCTGACTTCATGGGCCCTCTCACAGAAGAAGACATCAGACAAATCAAGAAAAAGGCGAGGGTAATAATTCCGCAAAGGGTAGAGTACTACGCCAAAATGGCAGACATTTCCTACAACCGCATCTTTATCCGCCTGCAGAAGTCACGCTGGGGAAGTTGTTCTGTAGACGGGAATCTCAATTTCAACTGTCTTCTGGTACTGATGCCGCCGGAAATTCTTGATAGTGTAGTAGTGCACGAACTCTGCCACCGCCACCACATGAATCACTCAAAAGAATTTTATGATGAAGTACTGCGGATTTTCCCGGATTATAAACGCTGCAATAAGTGGCTCAAGCAGAACGGGGGAGTTTATTTTAAGAGAATTGAAAACTTTGGATTTGAATGCCATTCAAACGCTCTAGCCAGATGAACTACACTGCATCAACGATTCCTCCTACGAAGATTAATACATTAATTGTGTTTTCCATAATAAAACCCTTTTTTTTCGATGTTATGACTCTATTATAAACTGGTAAAGTATCATATAATCCGGAATAATTGTTTAAAGAAGATAAAATGTTCCCCGTCTTAATCGGTACCAGCGGATACGATTACCCTGAATGGAAGGGTGTTTTCTATCCCCAGGATTTAAAACGTAAAGATTTTCTCAG
Source organism: Treponema rectale (assembly GCF_014202035.1). NCBI lineage: Bacteria > Pseudomonadati > Spirochaetota > Spirochaetia > Treponematales > Treponemataceae > Treponema > Treponema rectale. The sequence goes on along the minus strand of NZ_JACHFR010000001.1, from coordinate 739,752 downwards.
TTACTACGCCACACAGTTCAATGCCCTGGAACTGAACAGTACGTTTTACAACATGCCCACGGCAGAACGGCTTTATTCATTTTACCAGCGGAGTGAAGGCAGAATCCAGTTCAGCATAAAGGCAAACAGGCTTCTGACCCACGAAACAGATTCAACCTGGCAGACCACCGCTGAAGATTTCAAAACCGCTTTAATTCCGCTGGAGCAGAAAGGCTGTCTTTCTGCAGTGCTGTTCCAGATGCCGGAGAGTTTTCATTACACCAGAGATAACCGCATTTACCTTGCAAACTTGATTCAAAAGTTTGAAGGCTTTCCGGTGATGATAGAATTCCGTCACAAGGAATGGATAAAGGACAGCGTTTTTGAAGGGCTCGAAAAACGGAATGCAGGAATCGTGTTCTGTGACATGCCCCGGCTTAAAAACCTTCCGGATGGAACGCTGACAAAAACTCCCTTTATTGGAAACAAGGCTTATCTCCGGCTTCACGGGCGGAATGCCAGTGCCTGGTATGCGCATGCGCCAAAGGCGCAAACGTCAATAGTTTCCACTCATGCAAACGGCGCGAAAGCGACGTATGCGCATGCGCCGAAGGCGCAAACGTCAATAATTTCCACTCATGCAAACGGAGCGAAAGCGATGTATGCGCATGCGCCGAAGGCGCAAACGTCAATAATTTCCACTCATGCAAACGGCGCGAAAGCGACGTCTGCAGCAGGTGAATCTCCTGGCGGCAGTGCCCGATATTGCTATGATTATTCGGAAAATGAATTGACTCAGTTTGTTCCCATAATAAATGCGGCAGTACGGGAAGGGAAAAAAGTTCAGGTATACTTTAACAATCATCCCAACGGCAGTGGGGCTAAAAACGGACTGAAACTGAAAGAAATGATTTTAAAACATTAAAGCTATATTCAAACTGATGAGTTATGTAAAATTTTGTGACAGGATGTTTTTATGATAAACCAAATCAAAACTTATACAGCTGAACTTTTCTTAAAAGAAAAACACACGCTCGGAGAGTCTCCTTTTTATGATGCCCGCACAAAAACCCTTTCCTGGGTTGATATTACGGAAGGAAAATTTTTTACCCTTGGAGCAGATGGAACCCGAAGGTGTTTTAGTTACGGACAGGCAATCGGCTCTGCGGTTCCGGCTGAAAAACCCGGCACTTATCTGATTGCCGGAACAGATGGTCTTTATCTTGAAAATGCAGATGGCACTAAACCTCTTCTTATCAAAAATCTTTCTGAATATTATAAACCCTGGCAGCGTTCAAATGACGTAAAGGCTGACCCTGAAGGCCGAGTCTGGTTTGGTTCTTCCGTTGATGATGGAATACATGACGCAAGCGGAAATCTGTTTTGTCTTGAAAATGGAAAAGTAACTGTAAAGCAGTCTGATACTAAAATTTCCAATGGACTTGCCTGGAGCTCAGACCGGAAGAAGTTCTATTTTTCTGATTCGCTACAGTATGCAGTTTTTGAATATGATTATGATCTGAAGACTGGCAAAATTTCAAACCGCAGGATTTTGTTCAGGATGGAAGAAGGTCGGGGCATTACAGATGGAATGTGCATTGATTCTGAAGATAATCTCTGGGTAGCCGTTTGGGGTGGCAGCCGCATAGAAGAGAGAAGTACAAAAGACGGCTCTCTTCTTGCAGTTGTAAATGTGCCTGCTAAAAACGTAACCTCCTGCTGCTTTACGGGAGACAAGCTGGATACTCTTTTTATCACAAGTGCAGCTACCAGCCAGACCGGTGAACTGGACGGCTGTCTCTTTACCTGCAAGGTTGACGTAAAAGGCCTGGAGTGCGATTACTGTAAACTGTCGGCAAAATAATTCCAGTCTGCATACATACTTTTACCTTTATATTTTGCCGGCAGCGGATTGCAAATTTTCCTTACTCCCCGGTAATCAGGCTGTATGTAACACTTACCGGTTCATTTGTATTTTTTACAGTAAATGCCTTGTTATTGTAACTGCTGAGAATTTCCGGGAAATTCAAAGGAGTAATACTGTATGATCCGTCAGAGTTTTCAACATAATCAAGGTTGATGTTTTCGGAAAGTTTTTCACAGGAAACAATGTATGTCTCTTTATCATCATTCCAGTTGTATAAAGCCAGAACAGGACTTTTTACAACAATTTTATCATTTTCTATGTAAAAGGCACCGGTTATATTTTTTAACTGTTCATCATCAGTTTTATCATTAAACATGAAATCTGCACCTTTATCAAAAATGCAGCTGACGGTTTCAAACTCCAGATCATATTCCGGGTAACTTTCAATTTCTTTATAAGCAAAATTAGCATTTGCATCATCAAGTTTTGAAGGCAGCTTATACCAGATTAAATTTCTTTTAGTTGAATCATCTTCAACTTCTTCAACAAGAATCTTGAAAGGCACAAACTCATTTTCGCCAAATCTTTTTGCAGCTTCTTCAAAATACGAATGATAATTATTAAGCGAGTTTTCATCGTCTTCAGCTAAGATGAAAGTATCGTTAGCTGTTAACTTATTTTTAAGTTCTGCCTCTGAAACAGAATTAATTCTAAACTGCATCATTTCCTGGGGAGTAGTTATCCAGGAATTATCCAGAAATGCTTTTTTTAGAGAAAAAGTTAAAGTTTTATTTTCTGAATCATAGGAATAATTGTAAATATACTTTTTTGATACTGAATCTTAAATTTGTGAACCTTCATCACCTTTCTGTTCTTTTGTATATTCACATTCTCCATCGTTAAAGACGTATGATTGTATAACAGTATAACCACCATATGTTGCATCTGTTAAATGATTTTCTCTTTTTAAAACTTTCCCATCCAATTCATCTTTTTCTAAAATTGATTCATTCTTCGGTGAACTTCCAGAATCCGTTGAACAGGATGAAAACGCCAGTCCGGCAGCTGCAGATAATACTGCAAAAATTTTTACTGCTTTTTTCATTTTGAATAAACCTCTGTTTACATAAACTTTTAAGAGTATTTTATACCTTGATTTTATTATATAAAAAATATGTAAACAGTAAACTATATCTGGGCAAAAGTTACAGCTGAACGGCCATCGGTCTTTTTGCTCACATAAACACAGTCATCTACAAGCTTGTAACAGGTTGCAAAATCTCTTACCAGTCCTTCCGGCAGTACTATGGCGCCTATACTTGCATTTATTGACTTTCCTTCAAGTTCCGGAATTGAAATGGTTTTAAGACTGTCAATAAAACGCTTGATAATTTTATCAGCCGAATCTATTTTATTAATGTTCCTGGCAAAAGCTGCAAATTCATCTCCTCCAAGACGGAAAATAATGTCATCATCACGAAAAACTGTCTTAAGGCAGGCAGCAACGTTTATGATTACCTTATCGCCAACTCCATGACCAAAGGTATCATTAAAGAATTTAAAATGATCAACATCAAGCAGAATAAACAGCCCGCCTTTTCCATGCTGCAATTCCTCAGAAACCTGTTTTTCTCCACTGACACGATTTAAAAGCCCTGTCATCTGATCAGTTTCAGAAAGAATCTTCAGACTTTTCTTTTCATCAATATCAATAAAGAGTCCGACACAAGTAGCAGGGGAGCCGTCTTCCCGCCGGATAAGATTACCTGCAGCATGGTACCATTTATAGCCTTCATTTTTTGTTAAAAGGCGGTATTCTACATCATAAACTGTATTGCCTGAATAATCATTTACAGAATCCCAAAAGGCCTTCAGAACCCGTTCTTTATCATCCGGATGAAGTAGATTTTCCCAGGAATCAAGCCTGTCTGGAAATTTCTCTTCAGAAAGATAGCCCAGCATGTTGCGGAAAGGCAGAGACCAGACACATTTTTCAATTTCTCCTTTTTCATTAAATTCAATTGTCCATGGTCCTGAATGAATGATTGAGTGGATAATCTGCATTCCCTGAGTTTCTTTATGTAATTTATCGTAGGCTTTTTTTGTTTCTTCAGATATTCTTTTTTCCTGTTCTATAACGAGTCTTGAATTCTTTCGGAGGGTGATGGCGAAGATAACAAAGAGAACTATAACAAAAAGCAGTGTTGTTAAAATCTGAAGGTAATTAAGGGCTACAATCGTACGGCTTCCTTCTCTTATCTGGCTGGTAATTACATTGTCATAAACAAGGATTGAAAGCATCCAGCCGGTTTCTTCAACGGGAGTATAATAAAGGTGGGCATCCTGCCTTCTGTAAGGAACATGAATCATGCCTTTTCTTTCATGTAAAAAATCATCCGTAATTTTAATAAAACTTTCCCGGCTTTCATCATTTTCCTTAATTACAGAAAGAATGTTGCGGCCCGGTTCAACACCTCCAAAAGGAACTGTCGTAAGACTTTCTCCATTTTTCAGATAGATGTTAAAATAGGTTTCCATGTTTTCCGTCCTGAAAGTCTTGGAACGTACCATCTGATCAATGTTTACCTGTGCAAAGCATGCCGTAATCTGCCTGCCGTCAAAAGTAATTCCGGAAACGGGCAGGGCAATAAAAAGCTGTTTTTCGCCACCATAATTAACTACTGTAGTAACAAGAGGTTCAGAAAACCCTTCTGCCAGAAAGGGATACCTGCTTTTTCCTGAACTTGTAGAATGAGCGGTGTAGATAAGTCCGTCTTCATTTACAAAAGAAAATCTTTCAACTCCATAAAGTTTTCTAATCCGGCCGAGATAATTGCGAAGGGAAGAAACAGAAGATATGTCTTCCTTCGTAATTGAATCAATGGCATTGTGCATATACTGAAAATTCTGCTTTAAGGCATCAGAAATAATTGTAACCCGCCGGTTTGCCAGTTCCTCTACATAAAAATTACTTACACTCTCTGCAACAAGGTGAGTCTGCCTTTGTGCACTGTTAACATTCCAGAGAGTACTCAGGACCGTCAAAAATAATATAATGATTCCACCTGTAAAAACGATGATATTTTCTTTTATTTTCATTCAGATCCACCTATTCTGTTACACCATAAAGAGAACGTAAAAGCCAGTCTGCATCCTTCTGAAAGAAAACTGTAGTGGTTTCTTCTGTTTTTTCCGGAAAAAGGGTTCCCGGAAGAAGCCCGTCTGCAATTTTTACAGCAGTAGTAATTGTATCAAATCCAATGGCATAGCAATCCTGAAGGGCGAGGGCATAAATTACTCCATCACGAAGATACTCTAATGCCCGTCTGTCATGATCCATACCTGTTATTATAATTTCATCTGCTTTGCCGGCTTCTTTAACCGCACGTCCGGCTCCAACTGAATTACTCATGTTACAGCAGATAATTCCACTTAAGTCAGGATATTCTGCAATAAACACTTTTGAAAACTCATAGGCCTTGTCTTCAAGATCTTCATCATATTCTACTGCCACAAGTTCAATCCGGGGATATTTTGCAAAAACAGCTTTTGCGCCTAAAGCCCGTTCTTCATGACAGGGAGCTCCATGATTACCTACAAGCATGGCAATTCTGCCTGTATAATCCAGTCTTTTACAGAGACTTTCTACAAGAATTTTTCCATCTTCATAGTTATGGGTATTTCCAACATAAGCTATTCTTTTACAGTTGTTTTCTTTTCCGGAATCTGAACTGGAAAAAGTCATAACCTTCTGTCCAGAATCCATTAATCTGTTAATTACGGGAGTTACAATCTGAATGTCCGCAACATCAACTCCGATTACATCGTAAGAATGAGAAGCTGCAGCCTTCTGAATCCGTTCAATCTGGTCCATTGCCGACATTTTTTCAGGGGCAAGATAGTCATAGGTAATAAAAACCCCCGCCTGTTCAAACTGCTTTACTGCGTCTTCTATGCCAAGAGCAACCGCATTCCACCAGGGATGGGCAGTTTTATAAGTCAGATAAAAATTATAGCTTTTTTTTTGAGGAATATAAGAATCCAGAACAGGTTTTAAATGAAATCTTTCTGCGTCCAGGGCAACAGTATCCCCTGTAATCTGTTTTTTGAGATTTTTATTCTGTTGATTTTTGTAAGAACAGCCTGTGATGAAAAATACTAAAAAAAAGAAAAAAATCTTCAATTGATGCTTCATTCTGAATATGATTGTAATTCAAAAAAATAAAATAACAAGTAAAGCAGAAAAATAGGGTATTCCAAAGTAAGCGTCTAATTAACACCCCCTAAAAAGCGAATAAATTTAGATATACAATCTCCTCACAGCGAGGAGATTTTTTTATGATATTCCCAGTAAAACGAGTCAAAGAAGAATTAATTAATGAGTTTGCAGTTTCAAATATGGATATCGAAACATTCAGCCAGATGCACAGCATCCAGCCGGAAGCATTGAGATCCTGGATTCAGGAAAAAATGTACAGATCTCAGCATCCCGAATCTGAATCGCCAGATAAATTCCAGGCTTCTGAATTTGTTGAACTGGATATTCCACATGCATCAAAACATCAAATTACAGTCGGTATAGACCGTAAAGAATTAATTACCGTTAGGGCAGGTGGAATTGAAATTGATGTTCCCATTACAACAGAAGAAACAACTTTATTCAAAATCTTACAAACGGCGGCCAGCATATGATGTTTGATTTTAGCAATGCACGTATTTTTCTGAGACCTGGAACAACAGACATGAGAACCGGCAAGGAAGAACTTCTCCATATAATAAATGACTTAATGAAACAGGATCCATTCAGCGGTGCAGTTTTCATGTTCTGCAACAGTCAGCATAAACTGCTGAAACTGATATGGTGGGAAACTAACGGATTCTGGATAGCCCAGAAAACTTTGGAGAAGGGCAGATGGCCATGGCCGGATACGATTGAACAGGCAAAGGAAATAAAACTTGATGAAGTCATTATGCTGCTTAAAGGGATTGATTTTTTCTGTGCCTATGAACCACTAAAATATGAACAATTTGACTAAAAATGTGCTTTAGAAGAAGTAAAAAATAAAATTAAATCATTAATAAGTAATAATTAACATTTGATCTTAATAAAAAACTTCCCAAACCTACTTTTTAAATGTTTTTAAATCTGTTAACATTTAAAACATGAAAAGGGAAGTGACAATACAGGAAGCACTGACAGAACTTGCTGCTGCAAAGATTAAACTTGAATCTATGCAGCAGCTTTTGATTTTAAAGGAGCAGTTACTTTCCTCAAAAGATGAACAGATTAATTTTCAGATTTTTACAATCAAAGAGAAGGACGAAGAAATAAAGAAACTTAAGGAAGAGGGTAAGGAAAAAGACCTTAAGATTCTCGGACTGGAAGAACGGCTTCAGACACAGCTGGCATACCGTTTCGGCTCCCGTTCAGAAAAATCCTTCGAACAGCTTTCATTATTTAATAATTTTGATGATGATTTTCTTGAAGCAGAAATGCTTACCAGTGAAGAATTAAAAGAAGTCCTTGAAGAAAATACACTTACAGTAAAAGCCTATAAACGACGAAAATGCGGGCGAAAAAAGATTGCCGGCAATCTTGAACGCGTACCTGTTTATCACGATATTCCTGAAGAAGAAAAGATATGCGGCTGCGGAGCAAAGCTTGTAAAAGTAGGGGAAAGGTTCACAGAAAGACTCAACATCATTCCGGAAAGAATCTATGTTGAAAAACATATCTATCCTGTATATGCCTGCAGAGTATGTGAAGGAAGCGGCGATGAAGAACATCCAGTTTTCCGTCAGGCTCCTGCAGCAGAGAACATCATTCCTCATGGAATCGCAACTCCAGGACTTCTGAGCTATATATTCATAAACAAATACTGCAACCATATGCCGTATTACAGACAGTCAAAAGACTTTGAAAGAAAAGGAATAGATCTTTCAAGGGCTACAATGGATAAATGGCAGCTTGAAGTTTATGAAAAGCTTAAGCCCCTTGAAAAGATAATGCTGGAGCATATAAAGACAGGGAAAGTCTTAAACATGGATGAGACTACGACTCAAATCCTGCATTATGAAAACGGGAATACCGAGCGAAAGAAATCCTACATCTGGCTTGCGCATGGCGGTCCCAAAGATAAGCCGCTGGCAGTTTACAGATATTTTGAAAGCCGCAGTCCTCAACACATCCGGCCATTCATAAACGGATTCAAAGGATGGCTTCAGACTGATGAATATCCAGGTTATGAAGCTGCATTAAAAGAACATAAGATTCTCCATCCAAAGGACAAGATTGTTCATGTAGCTTGTGCTGCACATATCCGCAGAAAGTTTTACGATGCACTGCTCAACGGAAAATCAAAGAACTCAGCCATTGCCATTAAATACATCCAGCGAATGTATTACGAAGAAAACAGACTGAGAGAGAAGCATCTTCCAGATTCAGAGTTTATTCAAAAACGCAGGAAAATCATCAAGCCGATTATGGATGAATTCTATGACTGGATGACTGAAATAAAACCGACAGTTCCTGAAAGCCTTAAATTTGGAAAAGCTCTGGATTATGCAATCAAAGCCTGGCCTCATCTTATGAACTATCTTGCCTGTCCTGAAATCTATCTGGACAATTCAATCGCAGAACGCTCAATACGTCCGTATGTTTTATCAAGGAAAAATTTCTTATTCTGTGGTTCTGAAGACGGCGCCAGATCAACATGCCTGTTGTTTTCTTTAATAGAATGTGCTAGAATAAACAATATCAATCCTGAAGAATATCTTTCTTCAATCTTTGAATTAGCCGCAGACACAAGCGGCTGGACTGATTCAAACTGGTCTGAACTTCTTCCTTGGAATATCAAATTGATTAAAAAATCTGATGTTTCAACGGTTCTAATAGCCTGATAGGGCAGAAAATTGACGCTTACATTCCAAACTGCCTCAAATGACGGGAAATATATATTGGTAGACAGAATCCCGATTATAGGCAACAATAATAAAATTTGTCTTTCTTATTATTTTTTTATTCTCCCTGAGGAACTTTATCATTCAGGCTTTTATTTCTGTAATTTAAATTTGTCCGCAAAGTATATCCCTGACTTTCCCAAAAAGAATTTGCAGGATCATTATCCTTAAAGACCAGTCCAAAAATCTTATTAATGCCTTCGGCTTTTAAAGCATCTTCTGCCTTTTTTACAAGCATTCCGGCAATTCCCTGTCTTCTGAAAGACGGATGAACGCACATATGATGAATTATTCCGCGCCTGCCATCATGTCCTGTAAGAATCACTCCCACAACTTCCGGAGCATTTCCAAAGCCGTCATTTGTAACAGCCAGAAAGCAGGTATCCGGATTCCGGCGTAAATAACGTGCAATACCTTCACGACTATCATCTACCGGATTCAACGCCTTTTTAGACTGTTCTGTACTATTCCAGAGTTTAAAGATTTCATCATAATCATCTATTATTACAGGTCGAATTGATATACCCATGAAAACAGTATCATAAATTATTATATAATTTTCAAGTTATTCCTGCGGTTCTTCAGACAAGTGCCCGTGGAGACGGCGATTTACAGTCCTGTTAACAAAATGAAGAATGATGAAGACAAGGCAGATGAACATCATTTCCATTGCCAGCACCGTAAAACGCTGGGTAAAAGTTTTCATCAGCAGAAGAGAAAGTACAGAAACAGAAATTACAAACTGAATCATTAAAAGAATTAATACTGATGTAGTTTTAGAAAAACCAATGTTAATGAGTTTATGATGAATATGAGCCCGGTCTGCACTGAAAATTGAACGGTGTTCTCTTGTACGTCTCCATATAGCCGCAAAAACATCAATAACAGGTATGGAAACGAGGACAGCCATTACAGCAGCCTTTACGTCTTCAAAAGATGCAAAATCATAAATAAGAGGAATCACTGCTATTGAATACCCAAGAAACTGACTTCCTGAATCTCCTAAAAAAATTCTTGCAGGAGGCCGGTTAAAAAGCATAAAGGCAAAAGTTGCAGCTGCAAAAATAAAACAGAGAACGGCACATTCTTCGCTGCAGAATATAAGGAGAATTCCTAAGGTAAGCTGAGTCAGAAAACTAAGTCCACTGCAAAGAAGATCCAGCCCGTCAATCAGATTGTAAGAATTTACCAGGGAAATAATCCACACAAATGTCATTAACCTTCCGGTAATTTCACTCACATCAAAAATAAAAAATTCCTTAAAGTACAAAGGTCCTGCAGCAACAACCGCAGCGGCTATTATCTGAAATAAAAACTTAATTTTTGCAGGCAGATTAAAAAAATCATCAACAGCTCCTGCAAAAAAAACAATCAGCCCTGAAATAAAAACCGGCATGAGACTGGAATAATCTCTTGAAGAAAAGAAAATAACATAAACGCAGAAGGCAGCCGTAGAAGAAACCATTATTCCGATTCCGCCTAAACGGGATACTTTTCCATTGTGCATTTTTCTGGGATTCATAGAATCATAAAATCCAAATCTGGTGCAGAAATGAATTATTAACGGAGTCAAAAAAACATTAAAAAGAAATGCACCGGCTATACAAAAAAGCATAATGGGATTATAGCATTATAACAGATTAGTGACAAACCCTGCCCGCTGCAGTTTTACACTGAAAAGGATATACGTTCAGAAGAAACCGGGTGCAAAAAAGAAAGGGAACTGGCAGTAAAACTAAAGTCTTCTTCAATTCCGGATAAACTGTATACCCTGTCTCCCGTTACAGGAAAGCCGCACCAGCACAAATGACATCTTACCTGATGACGATAGCCTGCTGTTATTCTGCAGGTCGCCTTAAAAACATCATGGTCTGTACCCTTTTCCAGTAAAATTTCTGTTGTATAAATCTTCGTACCGGCTTTTTTCTGTTCAGCCCGTCCTGAAACTCCGTCAGTACGTACCGGCCTTACCGCACTGCCCTTCTTTCCGAAAGGCCTGAACAGAGAGCTTAATTTAAAAAAACTGCGGCTTTGCATACAGGCAGAGATTTTTTCCCTGTCAGCCGTGCATGGAGGAAACCCTTCCGGAAGATTTTTCTGATACCGGCACAAAGCTGTGTATTCTTTTATAAACTGTCCTTCCTTCTGCTGAAGGATAAAAGAATCATAAGACTGCTGCGTTGAGGCAATTACAAGAATACCGTCTGTCACCGTGTCAATTCTATGAACAAGTCCGCCTTCAACAGCTTTTATTCCATGAACGTCCTTTAATTCCGGAAAAATCCCTGCAGCCCTGGTAAAAGCACTGTCATCCCCTTCGACTAAAGGAGCACTTGCAAGTCCACGGGGTTTATAGATGACGGCAAAGGGATTCTTTTCAGAAGGCTCTGCAATAATTCTTATATTTTCCATTTCTGCTGACCGTCCGCAATTCTCAGTCTGATAAAATAGTTTTACTGTATTTTTTATGAAGTACGGCAAGAACTTTCTTAAATCTCTCAGGAGTTTCTGTTTTAAACACAGCAGGCTCATTACTTCCGGGAAGCTTTATCTTAAGATAACGGGAATGAAGCATTAAAGTTGCCTTCGGAAAAAGCCTGTCCCCCTTTGAATAAATCGGATCACCTAAAACAGGACAGTTAAGGTATCTCATGTGTACCCTTATCTGATGGGTTCTTCCGGTTTTAATCCTTACCTTCATTAAAGAATAATCTCCATAACAGGCTATGCATTTATAAACGCTGACCGCCAGTTTTCCCTGAGAAAGTTCTTCAACTGCCTTAAACCTCTGTCTGTCCCTTACATCCCGTATCATTCCTGTCTTTATGATTCCGGTACTGAATTGAGGCCGTCCCTGACAGATACAGATATATTCCTTAACTATACCCCTGTGGCTTTTAAACTCCCTGCTGAGGAATTCTTCTGCATCACGGTTTTTTGCAGTAATTATTATACCTGATGTATCCTTATCCAGCCGGTGAACGATTCCAGGTCTGCAGCGGACAAGCGCCTCCTGTCCACCGGAAGTTTTATCCTGATGTATTTTCTGCCGTCCAAGATAATATAAAAGAGCATTGACAAGAGTACCGCTCCAGTTTCCTGCAGCAGGATGAGTAACCATTCCCTGCTTCTTATTTATTACAAGAACATCATCATTTTCAAAAATAATATCCAGGGGAATATTCTCCGGTTCAATATCATCCGGAACATTATCTTCCCACTGAATGTATATTTCATCCCGGGGCTTAACTTTATAAGAAATTTTCTGGTTTCTGCCGTTTACAGTGATGGAACATAACCCGGCCTTAAGTTTGCTGCGGTTCATGCCGTCAGGAAGAGAAGCTACATATTTATCAAGACGTTCAGCTCCGGAATAATCCTCCGGAACCTTTATGGAAAAACCTGCCATCTAATTTACTTCAGATAAGTTTTCAGTTTCTTCAACATATTCAAATTCACCAGATTCTATTTTCTCCAGTCCCCCTGACCTGATGAATTCTTCCCTGTAAGGAATAACATGAATCTGTCTGGAATTTTCAAGAAGGGACTTTTCCCGCTTAGCCCTGTTCCGCCGCCTTGCAAAATTGATTCCAAAATCAATAAGTCCAAGACCGGCACTGATTCCTAACGAAACGCCAAAAATTTTTGCCTGCTGCCATGAAGAAAAAGAATCTGCACTTTTATCCAGAGGATTAGGAAAAGAAGAAAACTCCCCCGAAAAATAACCGTAGGCACCGTAAGCAACGGTAACACCAAGAGTAACAAAAGGAAGAGAACCAAATGTTATTATCTCTGCCCGCCTGATGTCATGGAGCACCGGATTAAATTCTTCCTTTTTATATGGTTCAGGCGTAGTTGAATCAGACGCTGCAAAAACTGCTGCAGGAGAGACGGTTATAATCATTAAAAGGATGCACAATAGTTTTTTCATCGCAGAATCAATTGTACTGTCTTTCTCCAAAAATTGCAGTACCGATACGGACGATCGTGCTGCCCTCCTCTACGGCAATCTTATAATCACCGCTCATTCCCATACTTAATTCCTTTACAGGAAGTTCAGGATAAAGGGAATTTATTTTTTCCCGGAGAAGCCTCAGGGTTGAAAAACTTTTTCGAATGCGGGATTCATCATCAGTAAAAGGAGCCATTGTCATCAATCCTGCAGGAATCACATGAGGAAACTCTCCTGCCGAAAAGCGACTGCAAAGGGCAAGTATTTCTTCTTCAGAAGAAAATCCGCTTTTTGAATCTTCTCCAGTATGAAGTTCAAAAAAAATCTGAATGGTTTTATTAATGCGGTTACATTCTTTTTCAATAAGTTCAACAAGTTCAGTTCTGTCTACAGACTGAATGCAGTCTGCCACAAGAACTGCCTTCCTGACTTTATTTGACTGGAGGCTTCCGATAATATGCAGTCTGGCTCTTTTGGAATCTCTGTTTATCAGTCCAAACTTTTCTACAGCTTCCTGCACCCGGTTTTCTCCAAAAAGTACCTGCCCTGCCTTCAATGCAGCTTCAACATCTTCTGCAGGATGAAACTTACTTACGGCACACAACTCAACGTTCTCAGGCAGGGTTGCGCGTATCTTATTTATGTTTTCAGCTATCTGTTCAGCAGTCATAATTACTCTCCTTTTTTGTTATTCATTTTTTCATATACCGTTGCAAGGCGGATAAAATCATCAGTACTTAAAGTTTCTGCACGCAGGCCTTTATCGATACCAGCCCTCTCAAAAAAATCATCTGCGTTAATATCAGAATTTAAAATTGACTTTATATTATTTGCAATGGTTTTTCTTCTTGCAGAAAAAAGTGCGTGTACCATTTTTACAAAAGCTGCTGTACTGCAGGTACTTTTAAAATCCTGTTTTTTTGTAAAAATTACTGAATGAGAAGAAACATTCGGTTTAGGCCAGAAATTTCCAGGACCTAATTCAAAGCCTTTTTCCACATCATAAAAATACTGGCACAATACGCTGAATGAGGAATAATTCTCCTCCTTCGGTTTTGCCCACATCCGCATTGCAACTTCTTTCTGTACGGTAAAAACACATCGGTCAAAAACAAGGCCGTCTGCTATGGTGTCTGCAATAAAGGTAGCTGCAATGTTATATGGAAGGTTTCCGAAAAGTTTTACGGCCGGATTCTCATTTTTCTGTTTCTTCCAGTTTTTTAAAACATCCCCTTCAACAATTGAAAAGGAACCTGACGAAAGCTTATCAGAAAAAAATTCCTTTAAGCAGGAAATAAACCCCCTGTCAATTTCAAAGACAGTAAGTTTTGCATTGCTTTCAAGAATAAGTTCAGTCATGCATCCTAAACCGGGACCAATTTCCCAGACAGAATCAGAAGCCGTAAGTTTTAAACTTTCAATAATACGTTTTCTTGCAGCTTCATTTATCATAAAATTCTGTCCGAATTTTTTCTGCATTCCCATTTCATGGCTGTCAAGAAAATTCTTTAACTCTGACGGAGAATTATAATCTGGATGTCCCACTTCAAAACCTCAATGACTGATTTATAGCCGTACACATGGAATAATCGCAAAGAACTTTACAATTAAAACTATTCCATAATAAAGCCCGTTCATTATAATGCCAAACCATGATGAAAGGAAAGGTACTGCCAGGCTTAAAACTACAGAAAAAAGTGAAAAGGTCATAAAGAAACTTATCAGAGGAGAAACAATAACTGATGCGGCAATTCCTGCAGGACTGAAGGTTTTGAACAGTAAAAAAGACAGCGGTGCCGTTGCACTCTGAGCTGCGGCGGATGCACCTAATGAAGAAGAGAGCTTTTCACCGGCAAAGGCCATAAAAGGTTTTCTGCAGAAATCAGAAAACAAAAGTATTCCGGCTAAAGCTCCATAAGACAGAATGAATGCAGCGGAATATACATCCTCAGGAAAAATACATACATGAATTAAAAATGCACAGCATAAAATGCAGAACATATCAGGTTCCCTGCAGGAAGAAAAATTACAGGCTGCCAGTATGAGGAAGCATAAAAAGGCACGGAACAGCGACGGAGAAAATCCTGCAAACCAAATAAAGAAAACAGTTCCTGCCGTTCCTGAAAAAAAAGAAAAACGTTTTCCCAGTATGAGTTTTCCTGTAAATCCCGCTATTCCTGAAAAGAAAGAAAGATGCATTCCGCTTAAGGCAAGAACATGAGAAAGTCCTGCAAGCATAAACGCTTCAGCAATTCCATCCTCAAGAAAATCCCGAGAACCGGAAAGAAGAGACAGGACAAGGCCTCCAGCCTTTCCCCAGGAATACATGAGTCGCCTGAAATTAAGCCGGCACAATGCCCTGAAATGCTTTATGTGACCGGCAAAAGATTTTTCGTGTCCATGAGCAAAAACTTCCGCTGCATAAAAAACACGGCGTGAGTCAGAAAACCTTCCCTTTACGAAAAGAATTTCCCCGGCTTCTGCAAGGACACCGCCGCTGTCACTGTCTGAATACAGTTTTCCGGGATAAAGATTTTCCACATATTCATCCGGCAAAAATACTGTAAGTATTCCGGAAGCAGAGCCTGTCACTGAAGAACCGCCACAATATCCTGAACATGAAAAAGTCCTGAGTTTGACGGAATAGTATTTACCTGATGAAATCATTACAGGATTTGAACAGACAGAACCTTCAACACCGGTTAAATCAGATTCCCGTATGGAGGACATAAATGGCTGTGAAGGTGAAAGTTTCAACGAACCGCAGTAAATCAGTGCCGCCACGACAGCAGCACTAAGGACAAAAGGATTTCTTAAACGAAATGTTACCACTTAAGTTTGGCAAGGGCATTTCTGGCAGCCGTTATAACCTCCGGAGAATAATCAAGATACGTTACGTAAAGAAGGTAATCAAAGGCTGTCTTATCCCCTAAACCTCCGAGAGCATTAATGACGGAAAGCACGACGGCTTCAACAGGAGCATTTGAAAATTCCTTGCTCTTGTTGAGAAAGTCCAGATATTCAGAAAGCACGCGTCCGGTTTCGTCAGAAGCTATGGCAGCAACATTGGTAATGACTGAAGCAAAATCCTCTGCAGTCATATGGCCGTTTTCATATTCCGTTCTTGCAACAGAAAAATAATCCGTGGCAAGAGAAGCTGCCCTTGTCCACTGGGAAGCAGAAATAACTTCAAGCGATTCCTTCTGCAGTTCAATGATCACATCAGAAGTTTCCCCTATATTATATATAGCCTCCGATAATGCATTTTCCGCAACTTCTGATCTGATTTTTTTTGAAACATATGGATTTTTCTGAACCGCCCTTAAAATCAAAAGTTTCTGGTCAAAGGAAGAAGTCTGAAGTACCTGGAGCACTTCATTTTCTGAATTATTTGCAAGAGGTCCCCAGGCCTGCGCCAGTTCTGAAGAATGCTCTTCCCACATTCCAAGAATGTCTGCAACAAAAATAAGCCTGAAAGAAGTAACGTTTCCCTTTAACTGAAGATATTTGACTGAAGCCAGAACGACATCATCTGCAGGAGCATTATTCTTTATCTGCTCTGAAAGATATGAATTTACAAGAGAAACACTGTTGGCGCTGCTGTAATCAGAAAATTTTTCAATCACAGCCTTACGGACCTCGGAGTCAGAATTTTCCTTAAATATCCGGCAGAGTTTTGATGCCACATCACCTGAATATGCAGGTCCCAGAGTTTTTACAGATTCAAGAAGAAGCTTTTTAAGTTCCTCATCCTGTTCAAGAAGTTCTTTATTTTCAATATAAAAATCTATGGCCCGTACATTCAGGGTATAATCTCCCAGAAGCGCACTCTGTTTTACGGCAGAAACCTTATCCTCTATGCTGCCTTTTACATAATCAATTTCAAGCTGCCTGTCCAGCGAAAAAAAAGGAAGGGAGCTTAAAAACATAATTCCATAAACTGCAATTTTCCTGATTCCGTTTATTTCCGTTTTTTTCATTACCCTCTCCTTAATAATATCTTTCACATCCATTTTAATGGTACACCCTATATTTTCAAGTGTCAGAAGCCTTTTTTTCTTCCTCTTTCTCATCTTCATTAATGAACGTCATAATTTCTTTCTGTTCTTCATTCATCACATCAAGACGGTATACATAGGCAAGAATCATTTTTTTCATGTCTGATGAAATTCTGGAACATTCAAAATGAATGCGGGACTGATTCATATACTTGTTGTATTCAACAGACTTTACGCTTCCCTGCATCAGGATAAAATTTCCGTCCATATCAAACTGAAGCTTGAGAAAGGAATTACCCCGGCATTTACCGCCAACCCTTATCATGGCACCTTTTTCACTGATGTCTTCTATGAGGCACCTGTATCCTTCTTCTCCGTCACCTGCCGGTTCATAAGGAGCCGAAGGACCGGTAAAATACATTGAAGCAGGAAGTTCGCAGGATGACCGTATGGCCTGCCTTTTCTGAGTCCGCTCAAGACTGTCGCTGTGCTGAAGGAACAGGCAGCTTTCTCCGTTTTTACTGGAGGAGCCGAACACCGTTGAATCAAAAACATAAGCAGCATCATTTTTACGCCAGAAGTAAACGGCAATTTTTTTTCCTTCCCACCAGGCCCTTTTCATTGAACTGGTCATTTTTACTGACGTACCTGCCTGAACCGGAAGAGACACGACAAGTTCCCTGGAAACATCAACAACTCTGGAACTGAAAATTCCTGATCCCGGAACAAGTATCCTGAGTTTCTGTCCCCTGCTTATCTGTCTTGATGAACGGATTCCCTGTTTCCGGTCATATTCAACGGAAACCTTTGACCTGAAGGAATAAAGCTTTTCAAGGAACTTCTGGGTCGTAAAGCTTTCGTAACGTCCGTCCTTTTTTGCAGTATCTATATACAATTTTATACATCTGTCAAGTTCAGGAAGAGAATCAAAAAGGATTTCAGGAGCAGTATGAGCGCATCTTTCCGCAAGTTTCCATAAAGTGACCATCTCCGTAAAAGTAAATCCGTAATCCTTTCCAAGTGAAAAAAAAGCAGTCTTCTTCTTGAATATGCTGCTGAGTTTTATAAGGACCAGGGTAAGAAGCATAGCCGACAGAAGCGGTAATAAATAAATCACATTGTCCTCGCCATTTTTTTAGTATTTCTGTATGATAGCACAAATGAAAAAAAAATACATCTTGATTCAATTATGTGCAGTACTTATCCTTCTTGTACTGCCTACGCTCACGGTCTCCTCTTCAGGACAGATGTCTGCAATCTTTTCCTTCTCTTTTTTTTCTCTTGTACAGCTGTTTCTTGCCCTCATTCTTGACGCCGAATGGAGAATATTCCTCAAACCCCGGGAAGTCCCTGCCAGAAAAAATTTCTTTTCCGTCATACTGAATCACCTTCAGTGGACCAGCATTACAATAGGACTGCTTATGTTCACCTACGCAGCCATAACCGTACTGTCCCTCTTTCTTCCCCAGCTTCTTTCCCACTCAGATCAGAACCTTCAGAACATCTCGCCGGGAATTACAAACATCCTCTTCCTGATAATAAACGTATTCTGTGCCTCCTATTACGAAGAGGTAATATACCGTCAGACTGTTCCGGAAAGCCTGCTTTCCTTTACAGAAAATAAGTACATTAAAATTCTATTTGAACTGCTTACCCTGATGCTTTTTGCCCTCGGACACCTTTATCTGGGAATTGCGGCAGTTGCAAACGCATTCATATGCGGAATCTTCCTGAGACTCTGCAGGATAAAAACCGGAAGTGTTTCAAGCGGAACGGCAGCCCACTTCATCTACAACATGACACTGTTTATTTTCATACTCCTGTCCTGATTTTAAGCCGGAGTCATCGCCGGAAGTTCAAAAGATTGAACTATATATGATTTTCTGCTATATTACTTGCGTTCTTATTTAAAGAACTATTGAATGTATTGAGGAAGAACATGATTTACACAGATACCCGTGATAAAAGCGTAAAAGTAAATTTTCAGACTGCCGTAATGAACGGAATGAATGCTTCTACAGGTGGACTTTACATTCCTGTAGAATTCCCGAAACTTGAAAGTTCATTCATCAACAGGATTCCGGAACCTTCATTCAGGGAAGTAGCCTTCAATATGGCTAAACCTTATGTTGAGGGAGAAATTCCTGATGCAGACCTTGAATCTCTCATAATCGATGCCTATCCGTTTACATCCCAGGTTGTACCTGTTGATCCGGTAACTTATGTCCTTGAACTTTTCCACGGTCCTACATGCGCTTTCAAAGATTTCGGTGCAAGATTCATGGCCCGCGTAATGTCTTATTTCAACAGAAACGAAAATGACAATCTTCACATTCTTGTTGCAACTTCCGGAGATACCGGTTCTGCTGTAGGAAGCGCCTTCCATAATGTACCAGGCATTGACGTAACCATTCTTTATCCGGACGGAAAGATTTCTCCTCTTCAGGAAAAACAGCTTTCAACCTTCACAGGAAACGTTCGTGCCCTTAAAGTAAAGGGAACTTTTGATGACTGTCAGAAACTTGTAAAGACAGCATTCACAGATACTGAACTCAGAAACAAATTCCGCCTTTCATCTGCAAACTCAATAAACATTTCCCGTCTTCTTCCTCAGAGTTTCTATTATATGTATTCTTCCCTTGTAGTTAAGAACCGCATTCCTCAGGACAGCAAGATTGAAAATCCATCAATAATCTGTATTGTACCGAGCGGAAACTTCGGAAACCTGACTTCCGGACTTATCGCCCGCGAAATGGGAGCACCAATTGCAGGTTTCGTTGCCGCTACAAATTCAAACCACACGGTTCCTGACTGGATTGCTACCGGTAATTATGAAGCACGTCCTTCAGTTTCTACCCTCAGCAATGCAATGGATGTAGGTGCACCAAGTAACTACGAAAGAATCAGCGCAATGTATTCACTGGAACAGGTTCGCTCTCTCTTTGCTTCTTACTGGACTGATGATGAAGGAACTCTTGATGCAATACGTTCCTGCCATTCAAATACAGGATACATCATTGATCCTCACGGAGCAGTGGGCTGGAAAGCATGGAACGATATCCGCGGCGGTAAAATGGCTGAACTCATCAATGGAACATTAAAAACAGACATAAATGAACCGGGACTTACAGCAAATGTTCCTGAATGGGGAAAAGCTGCAGCTGATAAAAAAGCAGTAGGCATCATTCTTGAAACTGCCGCTCCTGCAAAATTCGGCGCAACTGTCGTAAAGGCAATCGGAAGAGAACCAAGCATGCCGGAAAGACTTGAAAAGGTAATGTCCCTTCCTGACAATGCCATTCCTATGGAAAAGGATTATGAGAGCTTCAAGGAATATCTCATGAGCTCCCTTTAATCAGCAGTCAGTAAAAATAAAACTAAAAAGAAAGTGTTCGTAAAAAAAAGCGGACTGTACTCCAGAATTTCTCAGCGTTTTCTGGAGTACACTTTTTTATAAGGACAGCATAAATGAAAATTGACCACATCATCACTAAAGAAAAAAGCATAAGCAGAAATGACCTTCAGCCGACAAGTAAACTCCATATGAAGGTAAACAGGATTAACCTTATGCCCCCTCCTGCTGATAACCTTGATAAATTCTCATGTGTAATAGAAGTCGACCTTAACATTGAAAACGAAGAACAGAAAAACATTGCTTCAGCCCGCCTTGCATATTTTATTTTTGCTTCACTTGAATCGGGAGAAACTTATGATCAGGACGCTTCAGCAAATGAAATCTTCCGGCAGACATACCTTTTATACTGGCAGGATTTCAATTCCATGCTGAAAGACGTTAATCTTCCTCCTCTGCCAGTTGCCAGCATTCAGGCTTCAATAAAAAAATAATTAAACTTCACCGGACGGGAATTTATGAAATATACAGTACTTGATTATCTTGAAGAAACAGCAGAAAAGTTTCCTGATAAAACAGCTTTTGCAGATGTTACCTCCTCAATTACGTGGAAAGAACTTACAGAAAAAGCAAAGGCACTTTCCTGCGTTATTGCAGAACACTTTAAGCCGGGAGAAGCCGTTCCGGTAATGACAGATAAAAACGTCAAAACAGTTACATATTTTTTTGCAGCCCTTTATGCAGGATGCTTTTACTCCTTCTTTGATGCAACATTTCCGGACACCCGCCTTACATCAATGTTTACTACCCTTGACGCATCCAGTGTAATTGCAGACCGCCGTTTTGAAAAAAAACTTTCAGGCCTTAATGTTACTCCGGTTTTTACAGACCAGGTTGAACAGCTTCTTTCTGAAAACAACTATGCATATTCCGCTGAACGCCGTCTTTCAATAATTGATACAGATGCCGTATATGCAAACTTTACCTCCGGCTCAACAGGAGTTCCGAAAGCCGTCGCCGTATCCCACCGTTCGGTTATAGATTTCATACAGTGCTTTACGGAAACCTTTGAGATTTCACCGGAAGAAAACATTGCAAACCAGGCTCCTTTTGATTTTGATGTTTCAGTAAAAGATATTTTTTCTGCAGTATTTACCGGCGCAACAGTTCATCTGGTTCCGAAAATGTTCTTTTCAATGCCGGTAAAACTTCTGGACTATCTTGAAGAAAGACAGATTACCACACTTATATGGGCCGTAAGCGCACTGTGCATGGTTTCTACCCTGAACGGTTTTTCTTATAAAGTTCCGACCAGTCTTAAAAAAATAATGTTCTCCGGAGAAGTAATGCCTAAAAAGCAGCTTGATATCTGGAAGCAGTACGTACCTTCAGCACAATACGTAAATCTTTACGGACCTACAGAAATAACCTGCAACTGTACTTATTTCAAAATACCGGCAGATGCAGATTATGAGGTTCTTCCAATCGGCATACCTTTCAAAAATGAAAGGGTTTTCCTGCTGGATGAAAACGATACTCTCGTTACAGAAAAAAATACGGAAGGAGAACTTTGTGTTTCCGGAACCTGCGTTGCTCTCGGATACATAAATAACGAAGAGAAGACTGCTTCTGTATTCACTCAGAATCCTGTACAGAAAAAACGCTTTGAACGCATTTACAGGACAGGAGATCTTGCAAAATACGGAGATGACGGACTTCTTTACTATATCGGCCGTAAAGATACTCAGATCAAACATATGGGACACCGTATTGAGCTTGGAGAAATAGAAGGAGCCGTTTCTAAACATCCGAACATTACCAGAACCTGCTGCATATTTGCAGAAAATAAAATTACCGCATTTTACACGGGTACAGAAACAGAAAAAAAGGAAATAGTTACTTTAATCAAGCAGACTCTTCCTGCCTATATGGTACCTTCCGACTTTATATGGGTAAAAGAATTCCCTATGACAAAAAACGGAAAGACAGACAAAAAAGCACTGGAGGCTATGCTTAATGAATCAGCTTAAGGAACTTGCAGAAAAATACGGAAGCCCGCTGTACGTCTTTGACTCTGATGCAGTAAAAAAAAGAATTGCGGGAATAAAAAAAGTTCTTCCGGAAAACACAGTACTTTGTTACGCAATAAAGGCAAATCCTTTTTTAGTAGAACCATTAAAGGATGAAGACCTTCTTTTTGAAGTATGCTCTCCAGGTGAACTTTCCATATGCGAAAAGGCAGGCCTTTCTCCTGATAAAATCGTATTTTCAGGAGTATGTAAGACTGCAGAAGATGTTGAAAGGGCTTATAAACTGAAGGTAAAAACCATTACCCTTGAATCTTCCCTTCACTGTAAATATCTCCTTGATGCGGTAAAGAAACTTCCGGTTCATTCTCAGGAAGTAATACTCCGCCTTACAAGCGGAAATCAGTTCGGAATGAGCAGCGAAGACATAGATGCCTGCATTCAGGAAATTAAGAAAGAACCTTCCGTAAAAATCCGGGGAATACATTACTTTACCGGTACTCAGAAAAAACAGAAAAAAATTCAGGAAGAGACAGTATTCATACAGGACTACTGCAGCAGCCTGAAAGAAAAACATTCAATTGATTTTTCACAGATTGAATACGGTCCCGGCTTAAGCTATGAATATTTTTCTGATACCGATCAGAGCGAAAACTTTTCTGAAGTACAGTTCTTTGCTGACCAGATTAAGACATCCCCATGGACTTTTGTAATAGAACTGGGACGTTACATTGCTTCCTGCTGCGGAACCTACATTACAAAAATAATGGATGTAAAGAAAGACGGAGACTCAACTTATGTCATCATTGACGGCGGAATAAACCACATCAATTATTACGGTCAGATGATGGGTATGAAAAATCCGAAAGTTATTCAGATAAAAGAATCATCAGAAATACAGAATTCCACAGACAGTACTCCATGTACAATCTGCGGTTCCCTTTGTACCACAGCAGATGTTGTTCTCAGAAAACTTGAACTTTCTGCACCTGAATATGGAGATCTTCTTGCATTTAAAGACATAGGAGCCTATTCAATAACAGAAGGCATCTACCTGTTTTTAAGTCATCCTCTTCCGGCTGTTGTATTAAAACAAAACTCTGTATTTACGTTGTTGCGTAATCATAAAGAAACTTTTATAATCAACTCAAAGGATAGTCGTTAAAAAGGAGAAAATTATGGACGAACTGATGGACATACTTAAAGAACTTAAACCGGATGTTGATTTTGAAAATGAAAAGGGACTTATTGATAATGCAGTACTTGATTCCTTTGACATTGTAGAACTTATTAACCGTCTCAAGGAAACTTTTGATATTGACATCACCCCGGCAGAAATTGTACCGGAAAACTTTAACTCAGCAGAAAGCCTTTGGGCAATGGTAGAAAAGCTTCAGTAAAAAAGTAAAAGCTTATATAAAAACAAAAACGGCAGCACACTGACACATCTGATGAAAAACAAAGGAAGTTTGTCAGTAAGGCTGCCGTTTTTTTTAATCCATATGGAACATCTGCTTCAGCGGAATACTTACAGGTGAATTATCAGGATTTACATCCATGATGTCAGCCATCATATCCCACCATTTTCTTACAACCGGATCGTTTTTCTGCTCATCAGCTTTATTACCCGGCTTCAGTTTCTGATATGCAAACAGAATGTTTGTTTCTTCATCAAGAAAAATCGAATAGTCATAAACACCGCTGTCTGATATTACTTTTTTCAGTTCCGGCCAGATTGCATCATGACGTCTTTTATACTCTTCTGCCATTCCAGGCTTGAGTTTCATCTTAAATGCACACTGAATTTCACCCATATGCTCATCCCCTTAAAGCAGTTACGCTTTTTTCGTAATTCATTATCTCATCAATAACCTGAAGGTCAGACGGAACAGAACATTCTTCGCAGTAACGGTTCCATACCGCACCGAAAGGAAGTGTTTTTTCTGCTTCAAGAAGTGCAAGACGTGCAAAATAATTACCGTCATTTTCGTAAGACATAAGTTTTTCGGAAGGTTCAAGAAGAGCTCTTAGAAGTGATTTCTGAGTTGCCCGCTGTCCGATAACCCAGGCACCGATTCTGTTAATTGAGCCGTCAAAATAATCGGTACCAATGTGAATCTTATCAAGTTTTCCGGTTCTGACCATTTCTTCAGCCATAGCCTTCATGTCATCATTAAAAAGAGTTACGTGATCACTGTCCCATCTTACGCCTCTTGAGAGATGAAGAAGAATTTCCGGAACAAACATAAGTACGGAAGAAAGCTTGTCTGCAACATTTTCAGTAGGATGAAAATGTCCCATATCAATAGTTAAGAGCATCTGATTTTTTACGGCATATCCCATATAAAACTCATGGCTTCCCACAACATAACTTTCCGTTCCGATTCCGAATACTTTTGATTCTACAGAATCTTTAAGATAGTCCTTGGAAATTTTTACGCTGAGAATATCATCAAGGGATGAAGCAAGAATTTCACGGTACCCCTGACGGTCAACAGGAATGTCTTTCATACCGTCTGCAATCCATATGTTGTGAATGCAGGCGCTGCCCTGTTCTTTACCCATATATTCACCGATTTTACGGCAGCGTTTTACATGTTCAATCCAGAAATCCCTGATGCCTTTATCTTTTGAAGAAAGAGTAAGACCTGAGGCCTTCGGATGAGAAAAAAGAGTCGAATTAAAATCCAGGGGAACTTTATTTTCTTTAGACCACTGTACCCAGCTTTTAAAATGTTCAGGCTCAAGTGCATCCCTGTCTGCAAAACCGGTAGATGAAAAATCTGCATAATTTGCATGCACATTAAGACGATAGCTTCCCGGTGTAAGGGAAAGCGTTTTTTCTATATCACTGCGGAGTTCTTCCATTGAGCGGGCTTTTCCAGGATAGTTTCCTGTTACCTGTATTCCGCCACCATCAAGAGAAGCGCCGGCATGCTCAAAACCGCCTACGTCATCCCCCTGCCAGCAGTGCATAGAAACAGGAATTTTTTTCAATAATTGTATGGCTCTGTCAGTATCAACCCCCAGTGCCGCATACTGTTCTTTTGCAGAAGAATAATCTGATTCCATCTGATACCCCCATAAAAGTCAGGTTTTATTTTTTATAGAATATCAGATGGTTAAAAGCATACCTTAATGATTCATTCTTTAGTTAGCATTTTTCCGTCAGACCGCGTTTTACAGCTTCTTCAAGAATAATATCAGTAATCTGTTCAGGATTATAGTCAGCTGTATCAATTATGAGGTCACAGAAATCATAAATGCTGTTATCAATGTCATAAAGTTTTTTATAGCGCTTAGAATCTTCCCGATCCCTCATGGAAGTAAAATCCTTTATCTGCTGAAGATCCCCACCTTCACGGTTAAGTATGCGCAGAGCTCTTGTCTCGTCACTGGCATAAAGATAAACCTTTAAGTCAGCTTCCTTAAGCATCCATATGGCAAGACGGCTTCCCAGTACGCAGGATTCTTTTTTTGCAAGTTCTACCTGCCTTGTATCAACTTCAATGTCATAGGAATCATCTGTTTTTGCATTTTCAATTACCTGGGCAAGGGTAAGTCCCTTTTCCTGTGCCAGCTGTCTGAACGTAAAATTTATAAGATTTACACCAAGCCGCTGAGAAAGAAGCGTACTTACTGTTGTATTTCCGCAGCCGCTTTTTCCGCTGATTGCAATACGAAGTTCTTTTCCTTCCGGAATTTTATATTCTGCCATGAAACTCTCCTGAAAACTATATGATGAGATTATACAATATTTTTATAAACAGGAAAACATTCCTAAAAATTATTGCCGTTAAAACTAAGTTTATGTTTCAGCCGCCACGTCTTTAACAGTTCTGCCATTTCTCCGAAAGGAGTTTCATTATAATCAACGCGCTGCTGATAAATCATATTATCACGAACTTCAATGCAGGCAACATATTCTTTATTCCTGATAACGTAAACTACAGTACACTCTTTTCTAAGAACCTTATCCTTATAAGAAGAGAGGCAGTTATGAAGTTCAGCCCCAAGATCCCTGAGCATTGCAGAGTCCTTAGGAAGTAAAAAGTCATAGCCTTCAATTGAATCAGCCAGAGATTTTTCAAATTCTGTGTAGCCGAATTCTACATTAACATTTTCCAGTTCCCAGGCATATTTTGAAAGAATGTCATGATTGTATTTTGTAGGACCATCCTTTATTACCTGACTGCAGAAACTTTCCGGAAGCCTGTCACTGTAACGGCAGAACATTCTCATGCAGTCAAACAGTTCAATATCTCCGCTCTTCCAGTCAAACCGGCTGGCTGTATTCCAGGCACAAAGTTCGCCTCTTGCAGGGATTGCTATTTTCATAAAATCCATAAAAGCAGGATCTCTTTTAAAACGTGGTGATTTTAAAATACGGAGCATTATGTTTACATCAGTAAAGCCGCAGTCCATAAGAAAACGATAGTCAAGAAGAACCTGGGGATTTTCAAGGTACATGAGGCGAAGTTTTCTAAAACTTTTTATTCCGATGCAGGAACAGAACTGGTTGTAGCAGTCAGAAGAAAGCCTGTCAACTTTAGTGGAATAAGAAGCAATTTTATTCAGCAGCGGTTCATAAGGAAATTTTACAAGACTTTCCAGAAGCTCAATTCCTTTCAGAAGCCTGCACTCCTGCATCTGCAATCCGGAATACTGATTTATCATATTCAGAAGCTGTACGGAAGCAAAAGACAGGACAGAAGAAGCATAAGATGTATTTTTTTTACAGTAATTATAGAACGAACGGTCGTAATCTGAATAATCAATTACCCTTCCATGATAAAAATCAAATACCGTCCGGTAGTTTTTTGATAATTCTCCTGAACTTTCCCGTACTACGTAATTAAAAGCCAGTGTATTTTCAATATAATCTTCTTCAATGCAAATCCAGGCAATATTAAAAGGAAAAGCAAACTTACGAACGTTTGTAAAACCTTCATGGGGCAGACTTCCGGCCGGAAGCCTTCTAAAAGAAAATGAACGAGGATCCTGTAAAAAATAAGTTTTCTTAAAAATTGAAAAAGCCATTTTTTTCCAAATAAATTTTCTTACTACAATATTCGGAAAAAAACGGCTTCAGGTTTAGAAGAAAAAAAGTTGATTATTCTACGTTCTTACTCTGCTCCCTGATGTTCTCAAGGGCATCCTTTGCATTTACAACCATTGCCCCGACTTCTGCAAACTGATTTTTAGAACCGATGGTATTTATTTCGCGGTTAGCTTCCTGACAGATAAAATCAAGTCTCTTGCCGGGAACCGGAGAAGAAGTTATCTCTTTTCTTAAAGCTTCAAGATGACTCTTAAGGCGGATGATTTCTTCATTAATCGTATACTTTACAAGCATTGCTGCAACTTCCGTCATGATTCGGTTTTCGTCCACATGATCTCCTAAAAGTTCATTAAAGCGGCTTGTAATCTGTTCCTTAAATTTTTCTTCCATCTTTGGCTGCCACATTGCAAAAAACTCTGCACAGGAATCAAGCACGTCAAGTTTTTCAAGAAGATCTTTTTTAAGGTTTTCCCCTTCCCGAATTCTGTCAGCTGCAAACTGATTGAGAACTTCTTCAAGAACAGGACTTATTTTTATCCACATTGCTTCTGCATCATACTCATGAGTTACGTTAAGGACCCCGTCCTGGTTTACTACCAGAGAAAGACTTACGCTGTCATCTTTCATTCCCAGAGAAGAAGCAACTGTCTTCATTGCGTCAAAATACATTCTGGCAGCGGCAGTATCAACACTTACCTTTGCACTGGAATTCAATTCACGTATTCTGATAGAAAGATCTATCTTACCCCGCACTGCCCTTTTTGTAACTTCTTCCCTGATTCTGCTTTCTACAGGATTAAGATAGGAAGGCATGTTTATGTTAAGATCAAGAAACCTGTTGTTGACAGATTTTATTTCTACACTTATCTGAGTTGAATCCTGAATTACTTCCTTAAAGCCGTAGCCGGTCATGCTGTTCATCTGTTTACTCCATAGCTTTCAATAATTGTTTTTCCAAGTTTCCAGTTATCACCGGCACCCATCGTGACAAGAAGATATCCGTCAGGATAATTAGTGCCGGGATTCTGCTCAAGAAGGTTCTTTACAAACGGAACTGCATCCAGAATTTCCTCAAAATAATTTACGTCTTTGTGATAAAGCTTTGCCTGTTCATAAAGTGTTTTACCGGTGATATTAAAGTCGGCAATATTTTCTCTTGCAGAGGCATATATTTTATGAAGAACCACAACATCCGCATTTTCAAAACTGGAAGCAAACTCTTTAAGCAGAGACTGAGTTCTGGAATATGTATGGCTCATAAAATCAACGATGATTTTTCTTCCCTTATAAAACTGCCTGTAGCCTTCAAGAGTTGTTTTTATGGCAGTCGGATGATGTCCGTAATCATCAATTACAAGGACGCTGTTTCCAGACGAAGTTTTAAATGAACCGATTTTTTCACTGCGGCGCTTTCCTCCGGTAAAATTCAGCAGGCCTTTTTTTATCTGCTCAACATAATCAAGAGGATTCTTTTTATCAGCAGCAAGAATACGGCAGGCAAGAGCTGTTGCAGCAAGGGCATCAAGCACTTCATGTTTTCCGGGAACAGTAATCTTTAATTCCGGAATCAGGGAACAGCTGAATACCTGACATTCATTTTCCACAGCAGAAGAAACAAGTTTAAAATCTCCATCTGCCTTAACTCCATAAGGAATCATCACGATGTCATTTCTTTTTTTTGCTGCAATTCCTGCAGTTTCTACAGCGCCCGGATCATCGGCGCAGTATATAAGTTCACCGCCGGAAGGAAGACGGCATATATAATCAACAAAAGCATCCCGTATTGATTCATATGTAGGATAAAAATCCTGATGATCACTTTCTACGGAAGTAAGTATGATCTTCTGAGGACAGAAAGACATAAAGTGCCGCTGGTATTCGCAGGTTTCGGCAACAAAGTATTTTTTTGAATCTTCGCTCAGATTCTTTATCATTGGTGATGTATATGTACAGGTTGCTCCAAAAGAATTGATTATGCTTCCGGCAAGAGTCTGAGCTGCTACAGGAAGTTCCTTTAATATAGTTCCTGTAAGTCCAGTCGTACTTGTTTTTCCGTGAACTCCGCACACTCCGCAGGAATATGCACCGGCTGAATAACTGCCTAACGCCTGAGTATAAAGAAGACATGGAATTCCCCGGCGCACCGCTTCAATAAGATCCGGATTCTTATCAATTTTATACGCACTTGAATATATTACATACTGAATGTCATCAGTTATGTTTTTTCCGCTGAATTCAAGAGCCTTCAAATTAAGCTTTTCAAGAATTTCATCAGTATAAAAACGTTCGCTTACATCACTGCCTGTAATTACGGCACCGTTATGATGAAAAATTTCTACAAGGGCTGCCATACCGGTTCCCTTGATTCCTACAAAATGAATATGAACACCCCTCAAATCCTGAGGCAATCTAATATCTGACATAGGTACATAATACCGTTTTTTACATCTCTTGTCATTCAGGGCATACATACGGAATCATTGACAGTAAATTAAATTAAAATTAAGATTTTTTTACAGTTTTGCATCAAAATATAATTCAGGAGAAAACAAATGAAAAAAACGATTATCATTTCACTGCTTTTGGCTGCTTCAGTTGCATCTGTTTTTGGTGCTTCAAAAAAGAAAAAGAAGGGTGAATGGTGGAATTCCTACGGACGCGCAGTACAGGAAAACAATCTTCTTCTTAACGTCGGAATGGGTATAAACGGTAACCTGGGACAGGGAGGAGACCTTTCAAGTTACATTCCTCCTTTTGAAGCAAGTGGGGAATATACAACCTTTATCGGTGTACCGATCGGCTTCGGAGGTTTTATCGGCTATACAGGCTATAAAACGGAAGAAAGCGTAAATGCCGCTGCTACTTACATAACAACAACTAAAGAAAGAAACGTTTTCTATTTTGGAGGACTTGCAAACTATCACTTCAATCTTGTAGATGAACTGGATCTTTACGCAGGTGCAAAAATCGGACTGGATTTTAAAAATGAGGACAAAAAAGTAAGTACCACTTTCGAGGGAACAACAACTACAGTATCAGAATCTGATGAATGGATGAGCCTTCATTTCGGGATAAATGCAGGCGCCACATATTACTTCAATGATTTCTTCGGAGTAAACGTTGAAGCCGGCTTCCCGACAATCCTCAGGGTTGCAGCAAGCTTTAAACTTGACTTCTAAAAAAACGGGGATGACCAATAAGTTCAAAAAGTGTCATTTTCGGGCTTGTCCCGAAAATCTATTTAATTACAAAAAGATTGCCGTGTCGAGCACGGCAATGACTCATACTTATTGGACAGCCCCATTTTTGTATCTGAATAAAACTATTACAGACCGTTAAGCAGGTAATTTGCAAGAAGAGTCTTCCAGTTAAAATTGGTTAAATCTGTCAGTTCTGTATAACCTGTTTTAGTATTGCTCATAGCAGCCGGAGCTTTTGGAAGGGCAAGCTGAGTATCAGAATCACGAAGTTCCTTTTTTGCCCAGTAAATAGCCGTAAACTTTGTCTTAGTTCCGGCAAAAGTATAAGTGCTATTTTCATTTGAATCACTATCTACAGCATCAATAGGGAATGTTTTATAAGTATAAGACCCTGCATTCATTCCAAGAGATTCAATTTTAACTGCAGCATGAGCAAGGATTGTAATACCGGCAGGAAGGGTAATATTCTTATCAAGATTAGAGTCGCCAGTTGTACCCGTATAGTCTTCAGGACAGTAAATAATGTCCAAATAAAGATCAGGATCACCACCATTTTCTTTACTTGAAACTACATAAACAGGAAGCTCACACCAGGTGTTTTCAGGACCTGAAAGTTCATCTGCAACTTCATCACATCCTGTAAAAGCAAAACTTCCGGCAAAAAGAACTGCTGCAGTAAGCAATCCAAAAATTTTTTTCATAAGATTCTCCTAAAATTCAGGGAACAGGCACTCTTTTTATTAACCTGCTCCCAGATAGATATTAAACTTTTATAAGTATAATGCAAAAAAACGCTGTCTTCAATCTAAAGATTTAACTGTTAACAGAATTATCTTTTTGAACCGATTCCATAGCGGTAATAAATATAATTGCTGACAGTATCAATTTCTTCTTCTGAAAGCACGGTATCATAAACCATTACACAGGCAATATAAGTATCTCCAGGTGTCGTTGATGTATCAATTCTGGTACCGAGATAGACATTAGTCACTGTATTACAGATTCCCCTTACAGTAGAAAGGGTATTAACATAATAGTTAGAATAATCTGTAGTAATTTTTGCAGAGCCATATTCATTACCGTAAAGATCAAAATAATTACTTCCTGATTTTAATCCCCACCATCTGATTGCTGCATCCTCTGGCCGGGACGGATGTGTTTTTAGATTTTCCGCAAATTTATAATAGGATTCCCTTTCTGCATCCGTTGACATTTCCATATTCCACAAAGACTTGTAAAGATGCCCTTCTCCGTCACTCCAGGGTTGTCCATAAGCATAGCCCAGAGAAGTTTCGCCTAATGTAGAAAGATTATTTGTAGAAGTATAACTTACAAGCTGTTTTTCTCCATTCAGATATGCAAAACTGTTTGACACTCCTGTTGATTTAAAATTTGCAACGGCACATAAAGTAAAAGGAACTCCTGAAGAAGCAAGCTTTACATAATTATCTTCTTCTTCTGAATCATCAAATAAAAAGCGGTATGTTCCGGAATAGCCGTTTCCGGCAACTATATGGGCATAGAATGAATTTGTCTTCCAGCCGGTTTTTACATCGTATTTTCTGTCAACTGTCCCGAAAGAAGGAAATGACAGGTTATAACCGTTTGTTGCAGTATAATAATACGAAGAAGTAAGCGATGTTCCCTTCTGAGCAACTATAAAAGTTGTAGTACCGTCATCCACATTATTAGCAAAATTTCCCTGTGCAGTAAGCCGTTCATAATTCTTAAAATAAAGAACCGGCTGATTTTTTATTGTAGCAAGGGAAACATAAGACGGGACTTCACTATTAAAAGCTACGGCATCACATCTGCTGGAACTATAATCCGGCATGCGTATTACTTTACCGTAAGAATCAAAATCAGAAGAAGTAACAAGATCTGCCCTGAGCCATAAAGTAAGATGAGAACCCTGAATATCTGCAGGCTGGGGATAACCGGAACCGATAAGCCTTATTGAAACTCCTGCCTCTTCATTTAAAATAAGATCTGCTTCATCCCATGATTCCGTTGAAGAAGGTGTATATTTAACAGTAATACAGGCAGTTTCTCCCGGTTTTAAAAGAGACACATCACTTTTTATAAAAGAAAAGACATTTTCTTCTCCTTCCACATAAGAAACTGTTATATTTTCAAGAGAAACATCTTCCGTAAGGTCCGAAGTATACAGAAAAGCTTTTTCAGAAGATTCTCTTACGTATCCGAAGTCAAGAGTTTTATAATTCAATTTATACGTAATCAGGTCTGTATTGATGTTAGGAGTATATTCAATACTTTCTCCGGAAGAAACCGTTCCTTTTTTATTGACGGTCTGAACGGTAAAGACATAGTTTTTTCCTGAATCAAGTCCATAAATCGAATAGGAATCTCTTTTATCTACAGTTTCCGTCATAAAAGCAGCCTCTCCCTTAACGGCAGAAGAAATACGTATTTTCTTAACGGAAGGATCATCAGGAAGAACCCAGTAAAGAAGCACCTGTGAATTTGAAATGACATTCTGGGCAAGAGAAGTTACTTCCGCAGGCGGAACATTAAAATTACTTTCATAAACTTCTGTTGAATATTCACTGCCGCAGGAAATGAACAGGACCATCAGCATAATAAAAAAACAAAATTTATTCTTCATCATTCCTCTCCTATTCCATACCTGTATTTCAAATAAGTACTGACTTCAGCAATCTCTTCATCAGTCAAAGCCGTATCATAAATAATTACATCTTCAAGATAATTATGTAAAAGTACCGTAGAATTAACAATTGAAGCACCAAGATAGACATTGGAAACTGTTCCCATGGTCTCTTTTTTTGGTGTTACAATATTTTTAAGATATTCAGTAAGATCACTCTGAGTAGTGTTACCAATAATATTCCTTAAATAATACCAGCGTAAGGCGTAGTCATAAGGTCTTGTGGGATGTTCACCAGGATTCTCCTGATAATAAAGCTCCTTTGTATTTTCATCGCTGTCTTCAAGTTCCATATTCCAGAGAGTTTTATATAAATGTCCGGCTCCGTCACTCCAGGGTTTTCCATAAGCAAATCCGTTATTCGTCGTATAGTTTTTTCCAGATTCAGAAAAATCATAGTTCTTGCCGTTAAAGCTGTGAGTATAGGACAAAAGCTGTTTTTCTCCGTCCAGGTAGCCAAAAATATTCGAATCGCTCTGACTAAGGTCCATAACCGTACACAGAATCTGAGGAACGTTAGCTTCACTAAGTTTTAAAGTATTATCATCAGATTCATTATCATCAAACATAAAGCGATAGCTTCCTGAAATTCCGCTTCCATAATAATACGGAGCCCAGCGCTGGGTTGTTGAAGTTCCTGACGTTTCATCATAATATCGGGTTACATATCCCATTTGAGGATAAGAAGTCGAATAGCCGTTTGAACACAAGAGAAAATAATGAGCACCGTTCGAAGCTGCAGTACGCTGGACGACAGCAAATGTTGTAGTAGCTTCCTTAGCCTTAACGATATCTCCCGCAGCTTTAAGCCTCTGTATTCCCTCAAACAAAACTGCCGGCTGCGAATTCAATGCAGCAACAGATTCCCTGTACAAAGGAGGATAAGAATCAAATTCAACTGCATCAAAACCGTTACCGCTATAATCAGGAAGTCTCATAACCTTTCCGTATTCATCAATGTCATCTTCCGAAATCAAATCAGGCCGTAACCACAGTCTTAAATGCTCACTCTGAATATCTGACGGCTGCTTAAAATTTGAAGCTATAAGCCTTATCCTGATTTCAGGATTCCTGCATAGCACCAGATCACTTTCATCCCAGGAAGGACTTTCTTCCGGAGAATAAGTTATAGTGATATTAGTTGTCTCTCCGTTACTAATTTTTATGACGCTTATATTCTTTACACTGAATGCATTTTCCGTACCTGAAACATATTCAATTTCTGCTGATGAAAGATCAAGCTGTTCATCAAAAACAGACGTATATACAAAAGACTTATCAGCGGATACAGAAGAATACCCGAAATCAAGGGCAACATTGCTGTATTTATAAGGAATAAGATCCGAATTAATATTAGGACGATACATAAGGCTTATACCGGATGATTCCCTTCCGCTTTTATTTACAGTATATACTGTAAATTTATAACTCTTATTTGACTGAAGTCCGTATACAGTAAAAGAAGTAGTCTTTTCCATTGTTTTTGGAGTTTCAAGATTTCCGTGAGCCGGTTCCGCCTGAATTTTAAGATACTTGATTTCAGAATCTTCAGGAAGTTTCCAGTTCAAAACAACGGTATCCTTTATCTGCGACTGGGTTAAGTTCGTTACGTCCGCAGGCTGTCTGTTAAAATTAGAATTATAAACTGCTGAAGAATACTCTTCATTACATGAAACAAAAAAGAATACAGCCGCAGATAAAAAAACTCCGGTAAATACTGATTTCAACTGCATAAAACTATCACCACCTTTTCAAACTACTGCAATCAATGCCTGCACGATATCCGGATCATACAGGTTTGATGAATTTTCCAGTTCTGAAACAGCCATGTTTCTGTCCATTATTTCCCGATAATTTCTGCTGGAAATAAGAGCGACATAACTTTCTGCAACGCGAAGCACACGGGCAATGAAGGGAATCTCTTTTCCTTTCAGACCGAAAGGATATCCTGAACCGTCCATATTCTCATGATGCTTGCTGACCGCGTCTTTAAAAAGAGGACGATATTCTTCATCAACAAAAAAAATCATCTTCTCTGCATTTGAAGTATGAGTTTTTAAAACCTCAAACTGATCCTTTGACAGAACATCCGCCCTTAAAATTGATGAATCAATACTCAGAAATCCGATATCATAAACTAAGGCCGCTGCATAATTTAAAAGAATATCTTTCCGGCTGCATCCCATCTCCGTACAGATTTTTACAACCAGTTCTGCAACCTGAGTCGTTACATTTTTCCGCTGAGTAACACTGTCTATCTGACTGCCATACTTGCGGCAGGTTTCTATTAAGCTCATGACTTCCTGCGCCTCTGCCCCGGCATCTGAAGTACTGCCTGTAAGTAAGGAAGGGTTTACAGTTATGGCAGGAACACGCTGTGTCCTCATGGCCTGCATTGTCTGAACAGTTGTTTTTAACTGTTCACTTTGAATTTTCTGCTGTCTGCTGAAAAAAACTATGAGAAGAATAATTACTGCAGAAACTGCAGTTACCAGAACAAGAATAAAAAATCTGTTAAAGTCTTTTTCTGCAGCTGCAGTATTTTTAACATTTTCAGAATTTTCATTCATTGAACGAATAAGTTCAGTCATTTCTGCATGACGTCTTTCATCGTTTTCTGCAATTTTCTTTTCCTGCTCAAGCCTTATCTGCTCAAGCCGGGCACTTTCACGGGCCTGCTGTTCCAGTTCAGCTTTTCTGCTTGATTCAAAAGCCTGCAGGAGTTTTTCAAGTTCCGCGGCTGAAATTCCCCCTGATGAAACCTCGGAACTTTCTGAAACGGCATTTTCACCTCCGCCGGAGACCTCCTGTTCTTCTTCCAGAGTTTTTTCCGTCTGCCTTATCTTTTCAACAAGAGCATCCTCCTGTTTTTTCTTAAGTTCCTTTTCTTTTTCAATCTGTTCAAAATAATCTCTTGCTTTCTTTACATAAGGTGCAGCAGCAGCCCTTACTTCTTTACCTCCGGGAGCAACCTCCTTTTCAAGTTCAAGAAGCAGCTCCCAGTTTTCTGCCTTAACATAGGATTCCGCCTGAGAAACAACAGCCTTCTTTACGGCAGTTTCATATTCATACGGAATTTCCTCTCCATTGTAAAACTTAATTATAAAGAGAGCGTAGGAATAAGCTTTTTCCGTATTGCCGACAATAATATTTTTATTTATAAGTTCCGCAGCCCTGTTTACCGCTGCCTGGGAAAACAGGGTAAAAACTGCAAAAAGAGACAGAAATAAACATATCCAGATTTTTTTCAGCTTAACGTCCATTTAAAACTATCCCGGCACTAAATAAACAATCAAGGTATGATTCACTTTCATGCCCTATAAAAAAAGCATTAAACCTGTTTTTTTCTGCAACATATATTCCCAGCATAGGTTTAATCCGGAAAATATACTTAAAGTCAACTTCTGCTCCAAAAGCAAAATCCTGCATGGAATCAGACATTGATGAAGCAAGATCTAAATCGAAAAAAGCCGTCAGGAAAAAATCCGGCATAAGTTCAAAATCATTTACTCCTATACCGATCAAAGGACTGGATATACTTTTATAAAGTGAAGCATTACTTTT
This sequence comes from Treponema rectale, assembly GCF_014202035.1. Taxonomy (NCBI): domain Bacteria; kingdom Pseudomonadati; phylum Spirochaetota; class Spirochaetia; order Treponematales; family Treponemataceae; genus Treponema; species Treponema rectale. The sequence goes on along the minus strand of NZ_JACHFR010000001.1, from coordinate 703,105 downwards.
TACAGTACGGTTCCTGTATCCGGCAGAAAGAGAAAGAGGAACAGGAAACACTGGAGAGGTAACGGCAGCCCTTAAATTGAATTCACCTTTCCCGCCTTCCTCTGACGAAATCATAACCGGTGAATATACATAATCAAGATTAAGGTCAAATTTTATTCCTGGATGAACAAAAGCTGCTTTAACTTCTCCTCCAAAACCATAGCGCAGAAATGAATCAGTTTCTGTAAAGGAAGAAGCTTCATAATCAAATGCAAGAGGAATCAATCCGATTTCCACCGGAAAATTCCTGTACGATACTTTTCTCAGGCTTCTATAGTACTCTGCAACAGAAAACTTATATTCCTGCAGGCGGCGGGCTTTTTCTTCAACCTTTTTCTTTTCTGCCACAACAGCGGCTTCCTGCTGCTCTTTTATTTTATCTTTACGGGCCTTTTCAATTGCCGTGTACATTTCCTGTGCCTTTTTATTGTCCATATCAAAGAGAAGCACGGTTTCCGTATAATCTGCAGCAAGATCGACATTTCCCTTCATTATAAGTTCTGCAGCAACATCAAGAATCCGCTGCTCAAACTTCTCTGAATAAGAACCGGAGTTTTCAAGAACAGTTAAAAGTCCGTCACTGTCCTCATTTTTTAATGCTGTCTCAAGCTCAGTGAAATCCTGGGCAAAAAGTGAGACAACAGAAATTACAGACAACAAAAAAAAGCTGCTTATTTTTTTCATCTTAAAATCCTCAAAAATTTGTTTTAAAATAACAACTTCAATAATATTATAATTTCATTCTCGACCAAAATCTCCAAAAAATCTACATTTATTTAAAAAATGACACCTTTTTTGATATATATTCTATAATCTGTTATTAATTTTTCTATCTGTAATCAAATTTTATATAAAAAAAACGGCATCAAAAAAAAATGACGCCGTTTTTTAGCCGCAATCAGAATTAGCGCTGACCGGAAAGTTCAATGTAAATCTGGTCGGCAATACCGAAACCAGAATTCTTAGTCAGGCTTTCGGCAAGATTATCATACATCATGTCTTCATACATGTTTCTTGCATAATCATTTCCATCACCGGAAAGACTTGTATGCTGAATGGTATTCCTCATGGAAGAAAGCATCATCTTTACCATATAGTTTTCCATTTCCATGCTCTGAGCATAAAGATCAGAAGTTCTGTCTATTACGATTTTCTTACCGGAAGAAGAGGCAGAATTTGCTGCAAATCCCCGTGGAGATGCAGTCCTGTCTTTTTCAGAAGTAAAAGTTCCGTAGAATCCCTGAGTATAATCCCCATTAAGACGGTGATTGCGGGCAATCTGGCTGGAAGACACTCCTCCCACAGAGGTTTTGGGAGCATCAAGATTTTTTCTTGCATCTTCTACAAGCCGCTTGAATTCATCGTGCTTAAGATTATCCCTTGCAGAATTAACCATATATGAGCCGTCTGACAGAGTTCCTGTAATTCCAGTTCCACCTATTCCGCTGACTGCCATCTGCTTTTCCTCCAAAAAAAAAGGCTGTTCCCTTTAAAAATCGGAAAAACAGCCTTCATACATTAATTCTATTTATTTAAGCATCTTCAGATTAAATCACGGTTTAACGTTTTAACTGACTTGCAGTCTGAAGCATGGAATCACTGGTCTGTATTGCCTTTGAGTTAAATTCGTATGCTCTCTGGGCAACAATCATCTGAACCATTTCATTTACAACGCTTACATTACTCATTTCAAGATAACGGTGCCTTGTAATACCCATACCGTCTTTACCCGGGCGGGAAGCTACAGGATCTCCCGAAGCATTTGTAACCTTATAAAGATTGTCTCCGGTGTTTTCAAGACCTACTGCATTCGGAAAGCGGTAAAGTTCAAGCTGCCCTACTTCAACAGGTTCCACCTGACCGTCAACCTTTACGCTTACTTTACCAAGATCATTTATATTAAGGGTCTCAATCTGAAAACCTTCAGGAAGAATAATTTCCGGCATAAGCCTGAGTCCGTTTGCCGTAACCATCTGGCCTGTAGAATCCACCTTAAAAGAACCGTCACGGGTATAAGCCCAGCTTCCGTCATACTGCTGAACGCGGAAGAAACCTTCTCCCACAATTGCAATATCAGTATCTACACCGGTATGCTGAAGGGAACCCTGACTCATGATACGCTGAGTTGCACCGATTTTTACACCGCAGCCCATCTGAAGTCCTACAGGAGTAACTGTATCTTCAGTAGCAGGAGTTCCTGCCATCTTTACATTCTGATATACAAGGTCTTCAAACTCAGCACGATGCTGTTTGAAACCTGTCGTATTAACATTGGAAAGATTGTTAGAGATAGTATCAATATTAGCCTGCTGTCCGTTCATTCCGGTTGCTGCATTCCATAAACTTCTTACCATAATTCTATCCTGCCCCTATTATTATCTATTTACAGTTACAACCTTAGACCAGAGGGTATCCATCATGGAATCCTGTGTCTGCACAGTCTTCTGGTTTGCCTCATAGGCACGGTTAACTTCAATCATCTGAACCATTTCATTAACAACGTTAACGTTACTAGTCTCTGTAAATCCCTGCACAATCTGCGGACGTTCATCACCTTCTGCAATATGGGCATCTCCTGACCAGCGGCTGGTGTTATAAAGGGAAGAACCGGTTTTCTGAAGGTAACGTTCATTGTCAAAACGAACAAGTTTAATACGGTCAACAAGAGTTCCGTCTTCCCTGGAATAAATCATTCCGTCTTTATTAACCATGAATTTATCATCTTCAACGTGAATGTCGCCGTTTTCTCCCTGTACCGGATATCCTTCTTTTGTAAGGAGAATTCCCTCTTTTCCGAGAATAAAGTTTCCGTTTCTGGTGTAGCGTTCTCCCATAGGAGTTTTTACCGTAAAGAAACCTTCTCCGCTCAATGCCATGTCAGTATTAGTTTCTGTATTTTTAAAAGACCCCTGAGAAAAATCCGTGTAAAGCTCGTTTGTCTCTACACCAAGACCGATGGTACCGATAATCGGCTTTACGTCTGCAGAACCGAAAACAGTCGGATAGACACCGTCTGCACGGGAACGGCGTAAAAGAAGCTCGCTGAATTCCTTACTTACAGGAATATCTTTCTTAAAACCTGTCGTATCTACATTTGCAAGGTTATTGGAAATAGCATCAAGCCTGTTCTGCTGTGCGGTCATTCCGCTTGCACCGATATACCATCCGCGTATCATAGTCTGTAATCTCCTGTTTTTATTATCGGTATCTGATTTTTTTTCTTAAGGAAACATCTGAAAAAGAATCATCTGTGCTTCATTTACTGCGGAACTCCTTTTACATGTAAAGACTTTGTTTTAAAAGTTGAAAATACGAAAATTTGACTTATAATTCAGGGAATGAAGATCAGGCGCTATCTTGCATCTATTTTTAGTATTTTCACCATTGCAGCACTAAATGCACAGAATACAGTTTCTGATGAACTCCTCAATATAACGGATTCTTCTGTCCAGATTGAACTGACTGAACAGGAAAAGGCAGCTGTCGAAAAACACAAAACCCTGAGGGTTGTCATCGATCCAGCCTGGCCGCCTCTTGAATTCAATGGCAGCACTGATCCGGGCAGTTTTAACGAAAAAGGAATCAATATCGAGATTCTGAAAGAACTTGCAGCCATATATGACATAAAGCTTAACTTCATTCCTACCGGAAGCTACGCAGAAAGCATTCAGTACATACTCAACGGTAAGGCTGACATAATAAGCGGTTACGTACGTCTTCTTGACCAGTACCCCCAGATAAAACAGAGTTCCAAAACCTACAGATCACAGCTTCTGATGATTTCCACCACCGGTCACTATCCGGAAGAAGGAGATACCGTAGGAATAACGGAATTTCCCCAGGCTCTTTTAGAACGACTCCACAACGAAATCGGTATAAAAGACCTTAAATTCGACACCAACCAGAAACCGGAAATTACCCTGGAGCGATTCAGGAACGGAAAATATAAATACATAATAATCGGTCAGGCAGAACTTTCCTATGCAGATAACCTTCCGAAGCATACAGCCTACAATCTTTCTTTATCCTATTCACAGCAGTTTGCATTCAATCAGAATATGGAAGATTCCTTTATTTCAGCCTTTAACAAAGCAATAAACACCTTCTCCTATTCCAACCTCAACCTTATTTTTTATAAAGTCCAGAGCCAGCATCAGAATGAAAAACAGGAACAGTTAAAAAAACGCGAGCAGAGACACAACATGAGCATTACATTCCTGTCTAACTCCGTCATCATTGCCTTAGTAATAATCATGTGCATGATGACCGTTCTGAGACATAAGCTCCATGAAATCACTTACGATGACGTTACAGGACTGCACACCTACAGCCGATTCAGGCGGGATGTTCTGAAAATACTCAAAAATCATAAAAGCGAAAACTATCTTTTTCTTTCACTAAACATCGACGACTTTGGATTTATAAATGACAGTTACGGTTTTAATTACGGAAACAGAATACTTGCTCTGATTGCAAAGCATTTTATAGAAGAATGCACAAAAGGAGAAAAATACTGCCGTTACTATGCAGATACTTTCATTTTCTTCATGAAGGATCCGCTTTCAATGCCCCTTATTGAAGACAGGGTATTTAAGCTTACGGATGTTTCTGACCACATAGCACAGCTGCTTCCTAAAAAATACGTAATGACTTTCAGTTCCGGCGTTTACTATGTAACGGACAACAATGACAGGGACATTACCGGCATGGTTACAAAAGCCAACATTGCCAGAAAAATGAATAAAAAGAATTTCATAACCCACAGAACGGCTGAATATACACTGGAAATGAAAAAAGAAAACGACTGGAACCGTGAGATAACCCTTTCCATGAATAAAGCTCTGGAAAACAGAGAATTTGTCGTTTACTATCAGCCGAAGTTTTCCCTTCGGACAAAAAAAATAATAGGTGCAGAAGCCCTCATAAGATGGAACAAACCGGAAACAGGACTTCTGGGACCAGACAGATTCGTTCCTCTTTTTGAGCACAACGGCTTTATAGAAAAAATTGACATCTATGTATTCAATGATGTATGCCGCTTTATGAATGAATGGAACAAATGCATGGACGGAAAGTGCCCTTACCCTATTACAATCTCCTTCAATCTGTCCCGCTACCATCTTTATGATTCAGACCTTATAGAGAAACTTACGGGAATAAGCAGGGAATACAATATCGATCCGTCCTACATTGAAGTTGAACTTACGGAAAGCATAATGTTTGACAACATGAAGCGTCTTGTCCGGGTAATGAACGACATAAAAAAAGCCGGGTTCAAAATTTCCGTAGATGATTTCGGTTCCGGATATTCTTCACTGAACATTCTCAAAAATATGCCTGCAGATGTAATAAAACTCGACAAAGAATTTCTGCCAAATGCCCAGCTGGATGAAAAAGACAGCATAATAATCGAATCCGTAATCAGTATGGCAAAAAAACTTAACATGCAGACTGTAGCAGAAGGAATTGAAACAGAACAGCAGTCAAAGCTTCTTGCAGGAATCGGCTGTGACATTGCCCAGGGCTTCTTCTTTGCGCGGCCTATGCCGGGAGAAGCATTTATGGAACTTCTAAAAAAATACATATAAAGTTTGCAAAATTGAATTTACGGGTTTATAATTTTCAATAGATAAAAAATCTTGGAGGATTTAATAATATGGCTGAAAAAAAATATGAAGAACCTCGCGTGCTTGCAATCATTTTAGGCGGCGGAAAAGGAACAAGACTTTATCCGCTTACAAAAGAACGTTCAAAACCGGCCGTTCCTTTCGGCGGAAAATATAGAATCGTTGACATTCCTATTTCAAACTGTATCAATTCAGGATTTAAGAAAATCTATCTTTTAACTCAGTTCAACTCAGCTTCACTTCATCTTCACATAATCAATTCGTATAATTTCGACCGCTTCAGCAAAGGTTTCGTTGAAATTCTTGCAGCAGAACAGACTCTGGAACATTCAGGATGGTATGAAGGAACTGCCGATGCAGTCCGCAAGAATCTCGGACATTTCCACCGTCAGAATCCGACTCACTACATAATTCTTTCCGGAGACCAGCTCTATCGCATGGATCTTAAGAAATTCATGGATCAGCATATCGCAAGCGGATCAAATATTACAATTGCAGCCAAGGCCGTAAACAGAAGTGATGCTTCAGGCTTCGGAATCATGCAGGTAAACGACCAGAATCAGATTACTGCATTCATGGAAAAACCAGCAAAGGACCAGAACATCGATGACTGGAAGATTCCTGCAAAATCAAGAACAAAAGACCTTACTCCGGATCTTGAATATCTTGCATCCATGGGTATCTATATTTTTGATGCAGAAACAATGGATGAAATGTTAAACAATGACTTTACTGATTTTGGTAAAGAAATCATTCCAATGGCAATCAAGACAAAAAAAGTAAGTTCATATATTTTCAACGGCTATTGGGAAGACATCGGAACAATCAAATCATTCTACGATGCAACCCTGGATCTTACTACACCGGTACCGCACTTTAATTTCTACGAAGAAGAAAAACCTATCTATACACACATGAGAAACCTTCCTCCAAGCAAAATCAACAATGCTGACATGACGGCTTCTCTTACAAGCGAAGGATGCGTTATCACGAATGCCCGTATTCAGCATTCTGTAATCGGTGTCCGCTCAATCATTAATGAAGGCTGCGATCTTGAAGGCGTAATTATGATGGGTGCAGACAATTACGAAGATGACACAAACAAAGCTTACAATAAAAAGAAAGGCATTCCTAACATGGGTATCGGAAGGGGATGCAAAATCAACAAGGCAATCATTGATAAGGATGCCCGCATCGGAGAAAACTGCTGCATTAACGTAAGCGGAAAACATTATGACGATGGTGATCACGGTCTGTTCTACAGTGCAGACGGCATTATCGTAATCCGCAAGGGTGCAGTAATTCCGGACGGAACCGTTATCTGATATAAGACTTAGGGAATGACCAATAAGTTTACATCCTAGTGTCATTCCGAACTTGTTTCGGAATCTATAGAACTAGATGTGATGTAGATGCTGAAACAAGTTCAGTATGACAATACTTTTTGGACAACCCCAGTGTCTTAACTGTTCCCTAAAGTTTTTAAGTGCTCCTGCATTTTTGAACTTCAGGGATTTTTATTTTAAAGAACTTTCGTTCAAAAGATCTGACAAAAGCCTGAAAGCCTCCACCACCTGTCTTGTTTTTTCCGCAGCTACTTTCTGAACTATCGGCAGTTTTTTATTCTTGTCGGGATGAAATACATTCAGTTTTTCTTTATATGCTTTTTTTAATTCCTCTTCCGTATAATTCCCGTCAAGAGAAAAGAGTCTTAATGCCCTCTCTGCTTCAGCAGAAAATATCTTCTTAACCTTTTTTTTACTTTCTACAGATTTTTTTTCAAATGATGAACTTTTTTTCTTTTTTCCTTTGGGCCAGGTAAAACCGTTTTTATTTTTAAGAGACGAGGCCTGTGTTTCTGTTTCTGTAAACCGTTCAGTTTCTTTCTGCGGCTCAGAAGACTTTACATAGCCGTCCTTAAGAGTCTCATTCAATAATTCTCCCAAACGGTCATACATTGTTTCCAAACTTTACTCTCCTGAATTATCAATTCCCCATTCCGAAAGTTTACGCTGGAGAGTTTTTCTTCCTATGCCAAGAAGATCAGCAGTCTTACTTTTATTGTTACGGTTTGCTGCAAGATTTTCAAGAATGACTGTTTTTTCAGTTTCCTCAAGAGTCTGACCTAAAGGAACTGTTATTACTTCTCCCTCAGATTTTTTTGCAATGCCTGGAGGAAGATCATCAATAGTAATATGATCCCCGGAACACATTACCACGGCACTTTCCATGCAGTTACGAAGTTCCCGGATATTTCCCGGCCAGTCATACTTAAACATAGCAGACTTGGCTTTTGAATCAAGTCCAGTAATATTCTTAGAATTTTCCCTGTTAAACTCATCAAGGAAACTCTGTATTAAAAGAGGAATATCTTCCTTTCTTTCCCTGAGAGGTGGAACATGAATATGAACTACATTCAGCCTGTAATATAAATCTTCCCTAAACCTTCCTTTTTTTACTTCTTCTTCAAGATTTCTGTTTGTAGCAGCAACAACCCTGACGTCAACTTCAATGGTCTGCTCACCGCCTACTCTTTCAAAACGCCTCTCCTGCAACACCCGGAGAATCTTTATCTGCACGCTCTGGTTTATTTCTCCTATTTCATCAAGAAAAATCGTACTGCCGTGAGCAAGTTCAAAGCGGCCTTTCTTTAAATGATCTGCTCCCGTAAACGCACCTTTTTCATGTCCGAAAAGTTCGCTTTCCAAAAGGGTTTCACTTAAAGCAGCACAATGAACGTTTATCATTTCTTTTGCTTTCCGGGAAGAATAATTATGAATTGCCCGGGCAACAAGTTCTTTTCCGACGCCGCTTTCTCCCGTGATAAGGACGCTGGCCCTGCTTTCCGCAACTTTACGGATGGTTTCCTGCATTTTCATTATTGCAGAGGATTTTCCGATCATAGTACTGAAAGCAGATGAATCTTCCACTTCCTTCTTCAACTGCTGGTGCTCAAGACGAAGCTGTCGGTTTTCAAGGGCACGCTTTACAATCATCGTAAGCTGATCAAGATCTACCGGCTTAAGTAAAAAATCATAGGCTCCGTGCCTCATTGCATCTACTGCAGAATTTACATCTCCGTGACCTGTAAGAATAATAACGGGAACCCCTGGAGTCTGGGCAGTAACCCGCTGGAGAACTTCCTCACCGCCCATTCCGTTCATACGGAGGTCACTGATTACAAGGTCAATGTCTCCCTTTGAAACATACTCAAGACCTTCTTCTCCAGAAGCCGCAGTTTTTACGTTATAGTCTTCCAGTTCAAAATTCGCTGCAAGCCCTTCCCGAATATTTTTTTCGTCGTCAATAATAAGAATTGTAAATTTCATTTCTCACCTAAAAGTTTAGTGCTTTTCTGAGGAACCGGAATAGTTATCGTAAACTCAGTTCCCTCTCCGGTTTTAGAATCAACGGAAATATCTCCCCTGAATTCCTTTATTACTTTATATGCCATTGTAAGGCCAAGACCAGTTCCATCAGCCTTTGTAGTATAGTACGGTTCAAAAACATGGGATGCAGTATTTTCATCCATACCGCAGCCGTTGTCAGAAATTTTAAGGGTATACTTTTCTGCATCGCAGAAAGAACTTACGTGAACCAGGCCTTCCTTAACGGAAGCAGATTTTATTGCCTGAAGTGCGTTCTGCAGAATATTAATCAGTACTTCCCTAAAAAGTTTTTCATCAATTAGAATTCTCTGCTGCTTTCTGCAAAGTTCAGTTTTTAATTCAACTCCGTTTTCCTTAAACTGAGGAATAAAAAATTCTACAGTACGTTCCGTAATTTTATCTGCATCTGTAAGTTCCATATTTGAATGAACGGGTCTGACTGCAAAAAGAAAATCAAGAACGATTTTATTCAGGTTTGAAATTTCTTCATTTACCACATCCAGATAGTTTTCCATAAACTTAGGCTGAGGCAAAAGTCCGTCTCCGGTCCTGGCTTTCTTTATCGCCTTCTGCAAAAGCTGAATGTGTATGCTTATGGCACCTAAAGGATTCTTTATTTCATGAGCTACGGATGCCGCAAGATTTGTAAGGCTTGCAAGACTTTCCATGCGGTGAAGAATAATTTCCTGCTGTCGTTTTTCAGTAATGTCATCTATCGTAATTATTGAACCTGTAATTGAAGTACAGACCTTTGTTTTTTCCTGAATATTTTTCTGAACAAGAGGAAGAACTGTTACGGTGACAAACCTTACTCCCGTTTCCAGAGAAAGGGAAAACTCCTCACTCACATTAGTGTTTCTGTTTCTGGAAGAATTTTTAAGAAACTGTGCTATGTCTTCATTTTCTATACAGTCCCAGACATAACTGCCGTCAGAATTTTCATTAGGCCGGTGCTTTAAAAGAAGAAGCCTGTCCGCAGCTTTATTTTTCTGAATCACATGCCAGTCGTTATCAACAATAATAAGACCGGTGGACAGACTCTCAAGTATGGAATGAAGTCCATTGTTTTCAGAATAAAGGGCTTCAATAAGGGAAGTAAGCTGCTCCGGAGAAAGCTTTGTTATCTTGGAAGAAGCTTTCTTAAAAAAATCATTCACTGCAAAGCCTCCCTGAATGCACCGCCGTTTACATGATTTATCTGCATAAGGTTTCTTGAAAGCATTTCCAGTGCACCGGCAGGATTTTCATTATAAACCGTTACATTATTGTACGCTTCTTTTAACTCTTTAAGGATTCCCTCAGAGCATACCGCACCGGCAGGAAAATGAAGGAGTTTTTTCTGTGCCTCAATTATTCCCTCTAAAAAAATCCTGAATATCATTCTCGGCTTAAAACTTCCGCAGACATTGACAATTCCCGCAATATCCGGAACATGGCCGTTGGAAATATCAGCAAAGAAATCTGCCGAGCATTTTCTTACAGTATTCAAATTTACCGGCAGAAAAGAAGAAAGATAAGCATCAATTCCTTCAGGCATTGACTGACTGTAGGAAGGAGTCACATGGAATACCCTTGTAAGGACTTCTTCCTGCTGCTCTTTCGTACGGTTTGAAAAGGAATAGGTTCTGACCCTGGAAAGAATTGTCGGAAGGATTGACGCTCGTCTTGCTGTCGTAAGAATAAACAGAACGTCTTCAGGAGGTTCTTCAAGAATTTTAAGAAGGGCATTCCTAGCACTTTCCTGCATACGGTCTGCATTTTCTATAATCAAAACTTTTTTCCCGTGTGCTGCACTTAAATGCGCCCAGGAAGAAAAATTACGGATCTGAGAAACAGGCAGCGATTCATACAGAAAAGAAGTTTCAAGTTTTTCGCAGTTTTTTTCTATGTCATCAAGAATGCCTCGTAACTCCTCTTCTTCAGGAAGTGTACGTCCGGGATTCAGAAGCTCAAGATCTTCATCAATAGACTGAACTAAAGGAGAAAATTTTGAAAGTTTATCTTCCCCTTCCCATAGAACAGGAGAAAAGCGGGCCGTAAGTTTTCTGACTGCACGTACATAAAAATATCTGCTTGACTCAAGATGACTGGAATTCTGCAGGTATTGAGTAAGAAGGGATTTTTTTGCAGCAGCTATTTCCAGAGTGCGGTTTCCGGCTCCGAGAAGAAGCATGTTCTGAGAGACAAGAGCTTTATGCCTCAAACAGCTTTCGCAGGTACAGTTCCACTCACCTTTTGGAGTTCCCCTGCAGGACAAAACCCTGGCCAGTTCAAGGGCTGCAGTTGTTTTTGCAGAAGATGAGGGACCGTAAAAAAGAATGGAACGGGGAAGCCTGTCTTTTGCAATGTCTTCAATAAGAAGATCCGCAGCATTCTGATATAAAACATTTTCAAACATTACTTTGTCACCTTAGGAATATGAACTTTCGGAAATGAAACAAATTTTCCGACCATATGATATGAATGTGATTCCTTTACCCCTTCATTAAATTTCTGTTCCGGTATGATTGAAATCACAAAAATAATCATTATCACAAGGGCAATTCCTTCTGCAAACCCGAAAAGCACTCCAAGAATTCTGTCAAGGGACCGGAATATTTCTCCTCCGAAAACCTTATTGACCAGCTGCTGAAAAACCTTAAGCATAAGGAATACAAGTATAAAAATAATAAGAAAAGCAAGTATGAGGACGGCAGCATCTGATTTTATGAATTCAGCAAGATAAACGGCAAGTTTCTTGTAAAAAAATACCGATACCCATATTGCAGCTACAGGAGCTCCCATACCGAATACAGAATTAATAAAACCTTTTATCAGCCCCATCATCATGCAGAAAAAAACTACAAGGAGAAAGATTATATCGTAAGTCAAGAACGGACCTCCGAAAGAATGATTGTAGCAATTTCAAGTGCACTTTTACGGCTGCACATGGAAAGGGCGGATTTTCCGTAAGAGTCCCGCACTTCTTTTTCAGAAAACTTTTCTACGCCTTTACGAAGATTTTCTGCAGTTGCATCTTCACCTGCAAGAACGACGGCAGCACCGTTACTTTCAAAATAACGGGCATTATCAACCTGATCCCCTCTTGTTCCGGCTCCGCATAAAGGAATAAGAATCATAGGCTTTCCGCAGACAGCACATTCCCATAAAGAATTGGCACCTGCCCTGGCAACGATTACATCCGCACTTTGAATTACAGCCGGCATTTCTCCGTAAATAAAGGCATAAGGCTTGTAACTGTCATCTCCCGAAGCCATGATGTCAGGATTTTCTTCTGCAAAAGCCTTACCTGTCTGATGAACGACAATAAAACGTTCCTTTAAATACTCAAGTTCAGAAACAATAAGGGAATTAACCTGAGCAGCTCCAAGACTGCCCCCGAGAACCAGAAGTACAGGCTTTTCATGATTCTCCGAAATTCCAAGAAATTTTAATCCATCAGTTTTTCTGTCTTCATAAAAAACCGGTCTTACAGGATTACCGGTTACAAGGCATTTTGAGGCAAGTGCGCCCTTTAAGTATTTTTTTGTATCTTCATAAGAAACAAAAATATTTTTTGCCCGTCCGGCATTAAGCCGTGTCGCAAGTCCCGGAGTAAAATCACATTCATGAGTAAAATAAGGAATTTTAAGCAAAGCCGCAGCCCTGCAGGGAGGAACACTTACAAAACCGCCCTTAGAAAAAAGGCAGTCCGGTTTAAGCTTTAATAAAACGAATATGGATTTTATAAAACCAAAACCTATTTTAAAAAGATCAAGAAAATTTCTGAAAGAAAAATACCGTCTGAGTTTTCCGGAAGGAATTCCGATGAATGAAGTTATGCTTCCGCCGCAGGATACAAGATTCTTCTCAACGATTCCCCTGTCCATGCCGGAAGAATTTCCCATCCAGTAAAGCTCTATCTTTTTACCTTCTTTCTCAGCAAGAACCTTAAGTTCATCAGCAACTGCAATTCCAGGATAAATATGGCCGCCTGTTCCGCCGCCTGCAAATACTATTTTTATAATGTCATTGTTTTTTTTCATAACTGCAAAACCTTTTTGAGACTCACAGTATAAAGCTTAATGCAGAAAATTTCTATATATGGAATACGTCAAGTCAAGGCACGCTAACGCTTAAAGCCTTGACTTCGCCGTTTTGAGGGTTTGTACTACCCCCTCAATAAAACTGCAGCAAATAAAAAAAGCTGCCGGAAAAGAACTGAAGTGAACCGCACTTCACTGTAATTCTCCTCTGACAGCCCTGAAGAACATCACGGGGAATTTCACCCCGAAAATTTATTTTTTAATATTATATGCACCAAAACCAGGATAACAGGCACTGTCCCCCAGTTCTTCCTCAATACGGAGAAGCTGATTGTATTTTGCAACACGTTCCGTACGGCTTGGAGCACCTGTTTTTATCTGACAGGTATTAAGGGCAACTGCAAGATCTGCAATCGTAGTATCTTCAGTTTCACCTGAACGGTGTGAAGAAATTGCCGTATAACCTGCCTTATGTGCCATTTTAATTGCCTCAAGAGTTTCAGAAACCGAACCGATCTGATTAAGCTTTATGAGGATTGAATTTCCTGCTCCAAGTTTAATTCCTTTTGCAAGGCGTTCAACATTAGTTACGAAAAGGTCATCACCTACAAGCTGAACCTTATGGCCGATTTTTTGAGTCATCTTTACCCAGCCTTCCCAGTCTTCTTCATCAAGACCGTCTTCAATTGAAATGATAGGATACTTGTCAACAAGTGCTTCCCAGTGAGCAATAAGTTCATCGGTCGTAAAATCTTTTCCTGATTTTGGCTGATGATAGAAACCTTTGCCTTTAGGAGATTTCCATTCAGAAGAAGCTGCATCCATTGCAATCATAAAATCCTTTCCAGGTTCATAACCGGCAGCCTTAACAGCTTCAAGAATCTTTTCAATTGCCTCTTCATCACTCTTAAGTTTGTTAGGAGCAAAACCACCTTCATCGCCTACAGCGGTAACATCCCCCATTTCCTTAATAAGGGCCTGAAGCTTGTGGAATACTTCCGTACACCAGCGAAGGCCTTCTTTGAAGGAAGGAGCTCCTGCAGGCATAATCATGAATTCCTGAGTATCAACGGCAGAATCTGCATGAGCACCGCCATTAAGAATGTTCATCATAGGAACAGGAAGTTTTGTTCCCTGAACACCGCCTAAAAAGCGGTAAAGTGGAATCTGGAGTGAATAACTTGCAGCCCTTGCACAGGCAATTGATACGGCAAGAATTGCATTTGCACCAAGTTTAGACTTATCTTTTGTACCGTCAGCTTTAAGCATGGCAGCATCAACGGCATAAGTGTCAGCAGCATCAAGCCCTGTTACCGCAGAGTTAATTACTGTATTTACATTGTTTACAGCTTTAGAAACTCCCTTTCCGCCGAACTTTGACTTATCTCCGTCACGAAGTTCAAGAGCTTCAAATTCTCCGGTAGAGGCACCGCTTGGAGCTGTACCTAAAGCAACGGTTCCGTCTTCAAGATGAACTTCTGCTTCTACAGTAGGATTACCGCGGGAATCAATAATTTCCCTTCCGATTACTTTAACGATTTTAGTGGATTTCATATTTCCTCCGTTATTTTATAATTAGTTATCACTAACTTATATTAGCATTATCTAACTACAAAAAGCATTTTTATTCAATAGAGTTTAAGGTAACCGCCCTTAAGTTTTATCAAAATATGGTGAATTATAAGAAAAATAAAACCAGCCTTAAAGAACCGGATAAAAGCAGCAGTTCAAACAGAAATTACGGCAGAACGCCTGAAACTACGACTGCCAGTATAAAACATTAATTAAGTGGGATTTAAATAAAAAAAACCTTCCGGAAATCGGAAGGTTAACATGCCAGCGGTCAGAATCGAACTGACGACATAAGGATTTTCAGTCCTCCGCTCTACCAGCTGAGCTACACCGGCAAGTGATGAGTAGAATATATACTTTGCTAAAAAAAATGTCAACAGCAATTTAAGAATTTTATCAATTTTTTTTACTTAATTTTTTTGCATTGATTTTTTACGGCGTACGCAATACACTTTTATATTATAGGCGGTTTTCCGTCTTTTACCTTTAGGAGGATATATGAAATTTACTAAATCGATTATTGCAGTTTCTGCTGCAGCACTGCTCTCAACCTCTGCATTTGCACAGACAGAAATATCTCTTACAGATCTTGCAAGTAATTTAGGTATTACAGATTTTTCAACAGAAGGCATCAACAACGGTATGGATGAATTCGGCAAGAGTCTTCTCGTTGCAGCACCACAGTCTTCCGTTCAGCAGAATGTATGGGCTGACGCTTACATCGGAAAATTCTTTCCGTCTCTTCCACCTCACTTTGGAGTAGGTCTTTCATTAGGCGGAACAAAGCTTGACATGAGCGGTCTTAAGAATGCTGCAAGCGCAATGGAAAAAACAGTAGCATCTGTTGTCGGCAGCAGCAATGTTGACTTCGGAAAGATTCCATCAAGTTTCTTCCTTCCTACACTCAGCATTGATGCACGCATCGGTGGCGTAATACTTCCGTTTGACGTAGGATTCAGTTTCATGATGACAAATCCTTCCCTTACAGGAGTAGATTTCAGTGATCCTGATTCTATAAAAGATGCAAGCCAGGCAATGAAATTCAACTGGATGGGCTTTGACGGTTCCCTTGATTACATAACTCTCGGTCTTGACGTACGCTATCCTATCTGGGAAGGAAACCTTGTTCTTCCAAAAATCTCTGTAGGTGCAGGTTACGTATACACAAGAGGACAGGTAGGCGTAAAATCATCTGAAGGCAGCACAAAAGCAAACCTTGACCTTTCTTACAGCACGCACGTTATCTTTGCTGAAGCACAGGTTTCTAAAAACTTCCTTCTCGCAACAGTATTTGCAGGCGGAAGAGCTCTTCTGTCAAACACAACAACTTCATGGGCATGGGATGTTTCCACCACATATAACTATTTAGGAACAGCTTACACTGTTTATGAAGAAGGCAGCGGTTCCCGCACTGCAAAAGGAAAGAGTGCAAGCTATGAACATGGAAAATTTGACTTCTCAGGAATTCAGCCTCAGCTTTATGCAGGTGTAGGCCTCAACTTCCTTGTGTTCCAGGCAACAGCAAACATCTGTGCTGACGTAAGATCCTTCATGGATTCTGACAACTACGACAGCGCACTCTGGAGCGGAGCTCTGAGCTTCCACGTAAAACTTTAATATGACGATGAGTTTTAACAGCTGGACAGAATACGATGACTGGCTTATCGCAAACTATCAGGATTTTGCAATATACAAAGTCAATGAAAATAACGGTAAAATAGAAATCGAATACTGTACCAAGGAAGAATTTGAAAAAAACAGAAAAGACTGATTTCTGTTTTTATACTATCCGGTCTTAAGACAGTTTTGTTTTAAGACCGGATTTTTTTTTACTTAAGTCATAATAAAAAAAATACCCCGGCTTCAGTTAAGAAACCGGGGTCTGACGACTAAGATAATAACCCTACGTTAGGATTAGCGCTTAAGATTAATGATTGTCTCAAGCATGGAATCACCTGTCTGAATAGTCTTTGCATTTGATTCAAATCCACGCTGTGTAACAATCATGTCGGTAAGCTGTTCAGAAAGGTCAACGTTTGACATTTCAAGTGTTCCGGAAATCATACTTCCCTTTCCTGCAGTACCGCTTTCACCAATGTTTGCCATACCTGAGTTAATGCTTTCTACGTAAGTATTATCACCCTTCTTTTCAAGACCGCCCTGGTTTGTAAAGCTTGCCATTGCAATCTGACCGATTGTACGGGTAGAACCGTTAGAATAAACTCCGGTAATGATTCCGCTGTTGTCAATTCTGAAAGTATCAAGATAACCGAGTTTATATCCGTCCTGGAAATTTGCCTTTGTTGTAGACTTGGAAGCACTCTGGGTTACAGTGTTTTCCATGCTGCCGATTGTTCCAAGATTAAGGTTAAAAGTCTGACGGTACGGATTTCCGTCTGCGTCAGGATTTGCATCAGCTACTTCAAATGAAGTCTGAAGAATAATTTCTCCCTGTTCATTAGAAACGTTTCCGGCACTATCCATTACTGATACAAGTTTACCTGTATTGTCAAAATTAAGGGTATAGGTATTTTCTACACCGTCTGTAGTTCCCATTCCGATACGTGTGTTTGTATTGAATTCTCCGTTAGGATCTACATCTACTGTTACAGTCCACTGATTTGGATTACCCGGAACCTTACGGAAATTCATTGCCATGATATGTTCATTTCCGAAGCTGTCATAAATCTTTACAGTTGTTGGCCAGGTTCCGTTTTCAATCTGTTCGTCAGTAGGATTTTCCGGAATCTCAGGCATGTTCTTGTCAAGGTTACAGAAGTAGTGAACATTTTCTGTTGCATGAGGAGGATCTTTCTGACCTACAGGAATTACAAGATCAGTAGGAGTTGCTGAAGTGCGTACAACCTGCTGTCCGTTTACATTCTGAGCCATCCATCCCTGTACGCGAAGTCCGTTTCCAGGATTAACAAGAGTTCCGTTGGAATCAACACCAAATACACCGGCTCTTGTATAGAAAGTCTCATCTCCGTTTTTAAGTACAAAGAAACCGTTTCCGGAAATGGCAATATCAGTCGTATTACCTGTAGACTGAAGGTTACCCTGGGTAAAAATCGTATCAATAGTTGCAACACTCATACCCAGTCCAACTTCTTTAGGGTTAACGCCGCCAAGCTCTTCCTGAGGTTTAGATGCACCTCCGATCTGCTGGCTGATCATATCCTGAAAGCTGACGCGTCCTTTCTTAAAACCGTATGTATTAACGTTGGAAATGTTGTTTCCGATTACGTCCATACGTGTCTGATGATTCTGCAAACCTGAAACACCAGCATAAAGTGATCTCATCATATAACTACCCTCTTTATTTATTTACTCTAATCATTCACCGTAAACAGCGGTTATCTTTTTCATATCGTAATACATGTTGTTAACCTTTACCTGAGGATTACTTCCATAAGTAACGGCATCAACAGTTCCGCTTACAACAGCACCATTAAGGTCTATATCAACAGTCTTTCCGATTGTTCCTACAGCCTGTGAAGAAACCAGCATTGAATTCAGTTTTGAAAATTCCTGATTCATGTTTGTCATCTGCTCAAGGGAAGAAAACTGTGCCATCTGTGCAATGAACTCAGTATTTTCCATTGGCGATGTAGGATCCTGATTTGTAAGCTGGGCAATCAGAAGTTTAAGAAAATCATCTTTTCCTAATGACTGACTTACCTGTCTGTCTCCGATGGTATTTTTCTTGTTTTCAAAATCCACCGTCATGTCTAATGCAGAAATTTCTTCCGGGGACATTCTGGTATTCAGACTTACTGTCTCATTGTTAACTGCCATGTATTACTCCTAAAATTATGCAACCACGTCTACTCTGGAATCACCGGTATCATAATACCTGCTGTCCGTTGAAGAAGAATCATTTTCTACAGGAACAAAGCGGGAATACGCCCTGTTCGAAAGAAACTGATTCATCTGCTGCTGAGGGTTCTGCTGCCCGGCAAAAGCTCCACTCTGTGAATTATCTGCAAAGCTTAGTTCAAACTGCGCATTTTCAAATCCACTCTGCTGGAAAGCCTGCCGCAAAGTATCGAGATTCTCCTTGAAGGCCTCGAATGCTTCTTTTGTGGCAACGACAATCTGCCCTGTAATTACTTTATCGGAAAGTTGAAGGCTGACCTTAACATTTCCTAAGCTCTCCGGCTTAAGAATCATGTTTATCGAGCCGCTGGTATTATCCCTGAGAACAATATTTCCTGCTTTTACGAATTCAGGAGCATTATGCTGAATGGTCTGGGAAAGCATCTGCTGAAAAGTAGATCCGTCAGCTGCAGCAGCCTGTGAAGTAGAAGATGTAATATTCTGAGCGGCATGCTGCTGACCCAGGTTAAGAGTCATATCAACTGAGGAAGAATCCTTTTCTGAAACTTTTATTTTAAGGGGTGAAGCTTCTTCTAAAGCGGCAGCTTTTTCATCATTACTGCGGTTATCGAAAACAGTAAAAACTCCGTCTTTCTTCTGTACCCCGGTCTTAAGCCCCTCTGCCAGAACATCTTCACCTTCAGCAGCTTTATCATCTGCAGCATTCAGGTTAAAAGGCATAAGGCTTTCTTCTGAGATTTCAGAAGCCATCACATTTTCATTAACCTGTTCCGCCATTACAAGAAATTTATCAGGATTTTCAAGAGAAAGATTCTGGGCATTATTTAAAAGTTCCTGAGTCCTGTCACCTGCTACAAAATCTTCAGCATTATCTATAAGAGATTCAAAATCATCTGTTTTTTTTGTCTTATAAAGAAAATCAATCTGTGCACTGCTAAGATTTAATCCTTCATCTTCTGAAACATCAGTATTATTTACAGACATTTCAGGCATAAGGTTTTCTGAATCAGGAATTACATCAGATGTATCTGATGCTGGAAGTACAGATTCAACAAAGAATGATGCATTCTGGGAAATTTCTTTTTCGACAGTGTCCTGAACTTTTCCGTCATCAGGGAAGTCTGCTTTTCTGGATATGGAACGTTCTTTTTCAGAAGAGACCTCTTTCCGGCTTTCTTCACCGGAGACATCCTTCTTTACCTTCCTGTCAGCGGCAGGACTTTCTTTCTGAACAGTACTTTCGGTAACGTCTTTCTTTTCCATTGCAGACGAAATTTCAGAAAGCATTTCAGAAAAACCTGAACTGACGTTTTTTTTCTGTAGAGATTTTGTACCGGGTGCATTTACACTGAGAATTTCAGACTTTTCTTTAGGTGCTGAAATAACCGCTAGGTTCTGCATTCTGGCCTCCGTGTTTATTTAAGAACCGAAGGCCGCATTCCCTATTCCAGATTGGCGGGTTTTACAACCAGAAGTCTGGCAAGTTCGCCTGAGATATTCTTAGGCATGAGGCTGAGCCAGTAACTTACGTTAGAAGCCGTACCGTCACGTTCTGCAATATCATCAGCTGCACGAAGGACATCAACAACATACTGTTTGTCCGTACTGCACATTTCAACAAGAATATCTACTGCCTTTGCAGGAGCCATTCCGTTAAACTGCGAAACCAGCTGTTCGATTCTTATATATTTATCATCGTATTTTTTTACACGGTTGTTGAATGTTTTTTTCTCTTCTTCAAAGGCAAGCCGTTCATCTTCCAGTTCCTGAGCCACAAGAATATTAGCCTGTTCCTTTTCTGCCGCATCTGACTCACGTTTTGAGAGGGCTTCTTTTTCAAGATTAAGGGCTTGAGCTCTTTTTTTAAGGATATCGTCGTCTTTATCAAAAAGTTCCAGATCATCAAGACCGGAAACTGAGCGGGAAGTCTGAGGTGCAAGACCTATGAGCCTGTACAGCGGAGCAAAAACTGACTTTGCCTGTATTACGCCCAAAAAATCGAACCAGAGTATTCCGAAAAGAGAAAGAATAATAATCAAAATAATCAATAGCAGCGATTTTAATAAAGCCTTTTTTGCACCCATAGAACTTCCTGAATAAAATTACTGACGGAATGCACCTATAGCAGTTCCGAAAGTGATGTCATTATCTTTTTCGACAATTTCAAAATAAAGATTACGCTGTTTTACAAGAACTTCTTCAAGATAACCCTTTACACGGTCATAAACCTTATAAGTTTTAAAGAAAGTCGTACCGTTGCACAGAAGACATACAGGTTCAATAGAAGATGTTCCTTTGCCGCTTTTTACGACACAGGCCGTAAGGATTGCAGCTGCAAGACGGGCACAGCGTTCTGCCACAGCATCCAGAAGATCAAAAAGAATCTCGTAATCCTGTGGTGTGGCACTCTCAGAAGCGATTTTTCCGAGAACACAAGAATCACTATAAGGTCCGTGAAGGAATTTATCAACCTCAATAAGTGTAAGGTTTTCAAGGGAAAGGAGTTTTTTTGCAAAATTCTCAGAAAAAAGACCTTCCTTTGCCGCACACATAAGCATTTCATAAGAAACAGGTCCAAAATATGCACCGGAACACTGTTTTTCAAGAATTGAAGTTCCAGGTTTCTGGCTTTTAGCATCAAAGGCCCTGTCAAAATCAGAAGACGGAAGCTTTATGAATTTTCCGCTCTCACATACAACAATCTGCTTTTTTACTCCAGGATAACAGTCACATTCACTCTGAATATACGCACCGTTCATACCGGTTCCAAGAATAAATCCTACGTAAGAAGAATATTTCTTTCCTGAAGCACAGCCTGCAGCTCCGGCAAGAAGGGCCGATACAGTATCATTCATGAGGACAACATCAAGATTATTTTTCCAGCCGTGTTCCTTAAGAACCTTTTTAAGTTCAGCGCCTACATGACAGCCGTTAACTTCAGGAGCCTTTACTTCCTTTGCAAAACCGATAAGAACGCCGTCTCCGTCTTCTGTAATGGTCATAGGATAAGAAAAACAGAAACCGATATGATTAGCCTTATCCTTTAAATGCTCAAGATTAGCTGCAAACTGATCAAAAAATTCTTTTTTTGAAAGTTCCCTCTCAACTCCAGGCATCTTTGTTTTTTCCATTTCGGAGATTGAAGGATTGCCCTCAGCGTCAAAAGTAACAAGGCAGGAACGGAAATTAGTTCCACCGGCGTCAATTACGATAACAGTCTTATTAACAGGTGAATGCTCAGGAGGATTGGAATAAGTAAGAATCATGTCCTGTCCGGCCGGTCTGCGGCAGAGACCCTCGTGCATGTCATAAAGAATTGATTCAGCAACGGTATTAATGTCAATGTGATGTTGAAAATTGTGAGCGCCTAAAAAGGCCTGTGCGGCTCTGTTCATAAAAACTCCCTTTTTTATATACGTATCAATGAAGACTGAAATATCTGAACTTCATAAAATACCCGTATATAATACACCATTTCAGCATGTTTTCTCCACACTTTTTTTACTGTTATGTCAATTTTTTTTAAATTTTTTTAAGAATTCTTAAAGAATAAAATCTATTTTCCCAAATCCTGCATGCGCCGGTTCCAGTCAGAAGGAGGATCTTCAATAATGCTCCAGTCAAAATCAAGGATGCCGTGAGGAGGAAAGAGAGGTTTACGGGGCAATGGAGGTCTGGACGCATCTTTTTCAAGAATCTGCTCAAGAGTCATCGTACCGTCAGTTCGGGTCAGATAAGGTTTTCCGAAAGCACATAATGTAGACGTCATAAATGAATCTTCCCCGCCGTCATCAGATTCTCTGGTTATTTTTACGGAATTAAGGGTATATTCAAAAGGAAAATCCTGGCTTTTCTCAATATTCCGTATCTTTGTTCCCCTTCCGTTTACGCAGGTATAGACTTTTCCACCGGAAAGAAGATGTTTCGGAACGGAATAGGTTTCATTCCCATCAGAAAATACGGCAAGTACCGAAGGTTCATATTCCATGTCCGTTCGCCAGTACCTTATGTGATATACGGCATTTTCCGTAACAAAATAAGAAACAAGTTCTTTCTTCAGCACTGGAGGACTTATAAGAATTCCGGAAGCACTGCCTGCATCCTGCCAGAAACCGAGAACAGGATTTGATTCATCTTCAGGAGAATAGGTTTTTATTACGAAATCAAGATAAATATTGTCCCCTATTACACATACCGGAACATGATACTTATCACCGTAGCCCTCATATTTTATCTCAAGATCCCAGGCACCACTGCTTGCAGTCCCCGCCGAATAGATATTTCCGTTCTCATTGATTACGTCAAGACCGTACTCCCGGGGAAAAAGCTGCTGGGTAAGAGGATGATAGGTCACTGAATTTTCCTGAGCCTTAGCCTGAGGAGTAACGTCATTTACATTCCTCTCATGAGACTGCGTATACTCAGAACTTTCCTGAGCCCTGTCATCATAAAGCCCGTAAAACACCCTGAGGACTATCTGAGGAACTGAAGAATCCGGAGCAGAAAGATAACCTGTATCAAATACAACATAACGGTTTTTATTTGACCAGATTCCCTTCAGCAGCAGAGGAACTGTATTTTCAGAAGTCTGCGCAGGTTCCTCAAAAAGCGGTTCTGCTTCCACAAAGGTTCCCGGAACCTGTGCTGCAGGATGAACCGTAAGAACCAGGGCGGCTGCAGGAATGAGGATTTTTTTTAATGCAGCAGAAAATCTGAAAAAAAACACTTACTTACTGTCCAAACTGTTCCTTTATTGAATCCTGAATTGAAAAATGAATTATCTTACGTTCGTCAAATGCTTTCTGAACTAATTCATCAATTTTCATCTCATCATAAATTCTCTTAGCTTCTTCTACAGGAGCCCTCAGAACAGGATGGCGCGGACTGAAAAGAACACAGCAGTCTTCATAAGGAAGTATGGAAATCGGATAAGTTCCCAAAAATTCAGCAGTGTTAATAATTTCTTCTTTATCAAGTCCTATAAGAGGTCTGTACAGAGGATATTCTGCAAAACTTTCCGTACAGGCCATATTTTCGTTGGTCTGACTTGCAACCTGACCGAGGCTTTCTCCTGTAATTATTGCCTGGGCACCTGTTCTTGGAGCCAGAAGATTTGCACACTTCATCATGCAGAGTCTGAGCATGAGGGTTGAATAGTTTTCCGGAGAATGAGACTTTATGTGCATCTGAACCTGAGTAAACGGAATGACATTCAGATAGGTTTCTACTCCGAACTGACCTATTATTTTTGCAAGATCCTCAACCTTTTTCTGAGCTTCTTCAGATGTATAAGGATATGAATGAAAATAAATACAGTCCACTTTCATTCCCCGGCGCATCATGCGGTAACCGGCAACAGGACTGTCTATTCCTCCGCTTAAAAGAAGAAGTCCCTTTCCGCTTACTCCAACAGGAAGTCCACGGCAGGTCTTTTTCTGAGCACAGTAAACATAGCACTTATCCCGAACTTCCACATTTATTACAGCATCAGGATGATGAACATCTACTGCAAGAGTATTATCATCAAAAAGTACCCCTGCTGCCTGGATGGCAATTTCATAGGAGTTCAATTCAAAAGCTTTATCTTCACGCCTTGCATCAATCTTAAAGGACTTTGCCCCTGAAGCCTTTGCAGCCAGACCTTCTTCCCTGACGGCAGCCTTAATGGCATCTATTGTTTTTTCTACACAGCGAACCTTAGCCCAGCCTGTTATTCCTATAAGGTGATCAAGGGCATATTCAACAGCAGCACAACACTCTTCCTTACATGCAATATAGAGTCTTCCGGAAGAAAGCCACATTTTTGCAGGAAGTCCTGATAAAGCATACTTTACATTAGTTAAAAGCTGCTTTTCGAAAACTTTGACATTGGAACCCTTTAGAGTAAGTTCTCCAAGTTTTCCGAGATACATCTGGTTGTATACTTCAAGATTAACCTGATTATTTTTCATTAACGTAATTCCCTAAACAGCTGAATTAAAAACGATAGCAGAATCCAACCGTAACATAATTGGAAAGTCTGTTGACAAGCCCTGATTTCCATTCATCCTTAAAGATGTTTACAAGGTCAGAAACACTGCCGTCTACTGTCTCAGTATCAGAATATTTTTTACCGTCATAAAGATAAACTCCTTCTGATTCTTCCTTTACAAGTCCGCCCGGATACATATTGTTATCAACACCATAATTATGCATATATTCAAACATATAACCAAATTTTAAGGAAAGACTATGACCTTTCTTTGAAGACGGGAATTTATATTCCGCATCTGCTCCAATCTGAATTATATACATCTGATTATCCTGAGAAAGAAAGTTCAGATGATTCCATGCAGTATCAACATGATCTCCGGAACTGTCTCCGTCAGCAGATTCATACATGGAATGCTGTCTGTAACTTCCGTCTGTAGCATACACCCCTGCATCTGCAAGAAGATAGCGGAGAGCTTCCTCATCCGTAAGGCTTTCGCTTACATTTCCATGGCGAAGGTAATTCGTATGAACGGAAAGCTTAAGGTTATGACTCTTCAACGGGCTAAAAGTAATACTCATGTTTATGGCATCAGAATTAGGAGGAATGTTTGCTCCCATCTGAATGCCGGAATTGCTGTAATCCTGATAGTTAATGGTGCCGGCTCCGATTGAAGCAACACTGTCTGAATCATACTGCCAGTGACTGTACGTATAAGGAGTTACAAGTGTATAATTAAGGCTGAGGGCGTCACAAAAAGAATTTGACGGAGTATACAGAAGTCCCGTCTGAAATGCGATTCTGTACTTTGCGTCAACGTGAAGCTTTACGATATCATTGACAGAAAAATCATCTACGTAAATATCTGTAGTCCAGAGAAGTTCATTATACGGGCGGACATCAAACCTCAGTCCCATCTGAAGATTATCAGAACAGCCGCCTACCCCCTGGGCAACCATGTAAGGAACAGGAAGAGCATAGCTTAAATCAAACCTGTGTCCGTACACGATTGATTCATAATACGCAACTTCAAGAAAGCTGAAAGGCTTGAACGAAATCTGATGAAAGGCAAGAACCTTATTCGGGTTAAGATTATCTCCGTTATAACTGGAAGTAGCTCCTATTACGGAAAGCTGCTGGGCATAAGTTACCAGGTCTCCCATATATGTAAAAGAAATGTTTCCTGAATGATAGGTTGAATCATTAAGGGCAAGTCCCTGTCCTATAAAATTGCCGTAACCACTCCGGTAAATTCCAGCCTGAAGGTAAAGATTATTATACCCCACAGTTATTACATTATCTGCATCAAGATAAACCTTTGCAGGACCTACAGAGGCAGGATCCTGAATTGAATCATGTTCCGAGCGGTAATATACAGGAAGAAAATCCAGTTCATTTTCTGAATTTCTTGCTGTAAAGCCGAGTTTATATCCCATGGAAACAAAATCATCCTTAAAAGAAAGGTCTCCCTGAACTGACGGATAAATACTGAGAAGCTTGTTGGTTCCGGAATCCAGTTCCTCATTACCGTCATCAGTAATGTCATGAACAACATTCAGAGTACTTGAAAGTTCCACATGATAATTTTTTCCGGTAAGTTCCTCGTACAGGCGGGAAGCAATAAGGAAATCCCCGTCTGATACCCCGTCATCCTCAGTCTTTTCAAGAACGGATGTAAGAATCTGCTTGATTTTAGACACAGGATAAGGACGTAAAGGAGGCAGTTCCTCTACATAGCCCCGTAAATACCATTCCTGAGCATAAGAATAAAAATCATGCTGAGGATTTACACTCATCTGGGCAAAAATCTCAGCTGCAATAAAAATGCTGAGAATAAATACTAAAAACTTTTTCATTTAAAAAGGAACTCCTTCAGCTTTATGCTGGTAACGAACGCAAATTCAGGACCATATTCAAAATCGCCCTCGTTATTATCATGGTTGAATATAAATGTAAATGCTCCCTGAACGGTAAACTTTACGGCAGAAGAAGCACACAACGTTCCCCTGAGGCTCATTCTGTTTACATATTCAGGAGTACCGGACGGACAGGTAAGGCTCTGCTGTTTTTTTGCAACAGCTCTTGCATCCTCTCCATATTTTTCATTATAAGGATCCGGATAAACCCATTCTTTAGGATCACAGACAGTGTCAACTCCGCCCCAGTCAAGAGCTTCCGTAAAGATATTCGTTCCGGAATATTCCCCCCTGGCCATGAACAGATAAGAACCTGTAACGCTCCATCTGTCAGGAACTTCGTAACCGGCATTAAGTTCCCCGGCAATGGTATCAGGACCAAAAGGAGAACCTACCCATTCATAAAAGACAGCCATGTCTCCTATGTTTTCCGCATATGTACGAACCATACTCCAGTTAGGATCTTCCTTTACATACATGTACGGATCAGCCCAGTAGCCTTCAAGCCATGCATGGAAATATCCGTTTCTGCAGGGAATGTAAGCTTCCGCACCTCCCTGAAAACCAAGTCCGTTAGGAGTACAGTCCGTAGGCCAGTTTTCAAGTTCATAGGGAGTCTGATACTGAGTCATGGCAAACATTCCGTAAAACCTGAGATATTTTACCGGAACAACATTAAGTTTAAGGGCAAGATAGGCACATACATTTGTTTCCGAGTCATCCTCCTCCGGCTGATAATCCCTCCACGGACTCATGCCGTGATATATCGTAAGGGGATTAAGGAACCTGAGTTCCATCGGAGCATAAACAAGTACGCTCTCCTGTGCCATAAATGAAATCTTCTTAA
Source organism: Treponema rectale (assembly GCF_014202035.1). NCBI lineage: Bacteria > Pseudomonadati > Spirochaetota > Spirochaetia > Treponematales > Treponemataceae > Treponema > Treponema rectale. The sequence goes on along the minus strand of NZ_JACHFR010000001.1, from coordinate 675,879 downwards.
AAAATCTGGCTTCAAGCCGGTGTGTATACATGTACTTGTCTACATTGAACTGAGTAACATTCATGTTGTAACGGAAATCCCTGCTGTAAAGCTCAAGATTAGCCCATGAAGTACCGGTAAGGTATTCACTCATTATGACGCTTCCAGTAAGCGAGCGTCCCACACTCTGGGTTCCGGTACCAAGCCTGAAATTAACTCCTGCATCATCAGTAAATGAGTATCCGGTAGAAAAATAACCGTTATCAGGAAAATTAACGTCAACAGCGCCGGCTTCCAGAGGAATGTTCACATAATTATCGTCATGGGCCATAACCCCCTTGTTCTGTCTGAAGGCAAGGTCCATCTTCATGGTAAACCAGTCACCGCCCTGAACTGCAAAAGGAACCTTTACAAAATCCCTGCGCTCATACCTGTCATATACATAATCAAGGTCATCATTGGCCTTATAATAACCCTCAATGTTTACTTCAGGTTCAAAAGTAAGGGAAAAAACAGAGGCATTGAAAGCAATATTCTTCTCTCTGGTATAGGAAAGCACGCGGTCAAACTCTTTTTTGCCTGTATCTGAAAGAGAATCATAATCCGCTTCCATAAGAAGAGACCTGATTTCAAAAATGGAAAGGGGCGAACTGTCACTAAAATCAATTCTACCCTGCTCAAGAGAAATTTTTGCAAGAGAATCATAAACCCAGTGTCCGCTTTCAAGAAGTTCCTGACTTCCCCTTACGGCAGAGGGTACCTCAAATGCCCGGGCCATAATTCCTGAAATAAAAAGCAATGCTGCAATAAAACTTTTTTTCATTTTTCCACCATATTTTTTTCTGTGTTTTTATTTTAACGGGAAACGCTTTCTACGGCTTTCTTCAGCATCTCAGAAGTTACTTTTCTCGGAAAAGTCTTCATTACGAGTTCATAAAAAGCAAGAGTCCGCCTTCCGTGTATGTCAAGGGTAAAGGATTCAGAAACTTTTTTAGCTTCTTCCCCCATCTTTTTCATAAGTTCAGTATCCTCAAGCAGCTTCAGTATCTTATCCTCCATCTGCCTGTCAGTATCCGCGTAATAACCGTCCTTTCCGTCAAATACAGTATCAGAAAAACTAGTGTCCCTGCGGCATACCACCGGTTTTGCTGATACCAGGGCTTCAAGAATGGTCATGGAGTGCATTTCAGAAAGGGATGCCGTAACGAACAGGTCACTTATGTCGTAGTACATGTACAGTTCAGTCCAGTCAATGAATCCCGTAAATATTATTCTGGAAGAAAGTCCTTCATTCCGGCACTGTTCCCTTAAAGGTTCTTCCATTGCTCCGGAACCAACAAAAAGCATCTTTATGCCGTCCTTTTTCTGTACGACATGCTTCATTATCTCATAAAGTTCCTTAAGGCGTTTTTCCTCCACTATGCGGCCCACATAGAGCACGACCCTGTCCCCTTCCTGAATACCCAGTTTTTTCCTTAAGGCAGTCTTTTCTTCTTCAGAACAGCTGCGCTGAGAAAACCTGGAGGCATCAATGGCATTGGGAATTACTGCACTTGGAGTCTCCGGAAGCATGAACGGCTGCTTAAAATAATTTCTGGCCTTTTCCGATACGTTTATGAATGCATAGAAGCGCTTGTAAAGAACGCGGACTATTTTTCTGATTGCTTTTTTAGGAATGACTTTTCCGATTTTAAGATAATAACGGTAATAATCCTCCCACATTGTATGGGTAGTTGCAATTACCGGTATCCCAAGTTTTTTTCCCGCAACGGTAGCACAGTGTCCGACAAAAAATTCCGTGTGGGCATGAATAAGCTGAACATTATGTTCCTTCAGGAAAGCAACAACCTTATGCCTGGAGGGAATCCCTATATACTGATGATTTCCGTAAACTGTCTTTATCGATTTTACTCTGAGGACGTTCTTTTCTTCCGGGGCATCTTCATCAATTTCATGACAATTGACTGTTATCACTACAACGTTATGCCCGTATTCCTCTAATATCTTTTTTAACTGTACCACAACAGTAACTATTCCGCTTTTTGTAGGCAGATAGCTGTCGGTAAACAATGCAATGTTCATAAAGATAATTTTAACTGATTATTGAGTTTACGACAATATATGTGTAAAATGTCATCCTAATGAAAGCAGCTGAAAAAGAAAGAATCTACGAATTACTCAAAAATGCATCATCATGGGTCTGCGGATGTACAGCTCCGGAATTTAAAGGAGAAATTCCGCCTTTTGAAGACGATTTTGAAGAAATAATTGAATCTCCGGCAAAAAATATACACTCACAGCCCGTTGAAAATAAAGCTCCTGTCCGTGAAGCCAGTAATAATCCTCAGTCTGCGCCATCTCAGAAACAGGATCAGGAGGAGCAGAAACTTCCGGCACTGAATTCAAAAATAAGAAGCTGCACAAACTGCATTTTAAGCCGCACCTCTGCAATTCCATTTCCCGGAAACGGCGTAAACAATCCTGCCGTGCTGGTAATCGGAGAAGCCCCGATGGAAGACCGGGAAAAGAACCTGCTGTCCTTTGCAGAAGAAACAGACGTCCTTCTTTCAAAAATGCTGTCTGCAATAAACCTTTCCGTACGGGCAAACTGTTTTGTTACGACATCCGTAAAATGCCTGCCTCCTCAAAACCGTTCACCAATGAAAGATGAACAGGATGCATGCTACGGATTTTTACAGGCCCAGATATGCTATTTAAAACCTTCCGTAATACTTGTTATGGGAAGAACCAGTGCCCAGCACATGCTGAAAACTGACCAGATAATCAACAGCATCAGGGGAAAATTCCATGACTTCAACGGAACTCCTCTTGCAGTAACCTTCTCTCCCCAGCAGGTACTTCAGGATGCCGGCCTTAAGCGTCCCGTATGGGAAGACCTTAAAATGGTCAGGGCAAAGCTTCAGGAAATAAAGCCGGACTATGACGCTTCATTCAGAAACATGATTTCAGGACAGAAATGAAACAGCGTTTTATAGATGTAGTCCTTAACGTTCCCCTTGACCAGACCTTCATCTACAGAGAGCCTGAATGCTCAGAAAACGAAACTCCTCCGGAAGACGTATTCGGACGCAGGGTTGAAGTCAGGTTCGGAAACAGAAAACTTACGGGATTTGCAGTCAGAAGCTACGATGAATATCCGCAGGAATGCGGTGTTCCCCTTGAAAAAATAAGAAGTGCCGTAAAATGGACGGACGAAGAACCTTTACTTACTCAGGAACTGTACTCAATCGCACAGTGGATGAGAAAATACTATATCTGCACCATAGGAGAATGCGTTTCCGTTATGGTTCCCTCAGGAAAAAGGGAAAGTTCTGAAGCAGGATTTGCCTTTTCTGATGATGAATCGAGTTTTGAAAAAAAAGAACTCAGCGAAGAACAGAAAGAAGCTGTAAGGGGAATAACCGGGGATAATCCGAAACTTTTCCATTATCTTTACGGAATGACCGGCAGCGGTAAAACGGAAGTATTCCTGACAGCCGCAGAAAAAAAACTGCAGGAAGGTAAAGGCGTTATTTATCTCGTTCCGGAAATAGGACTGACTCCTCAGGTTGTCAGGGCTGTAACAAAACGGTTCGGAAATACGGCAGCCGTACTGCACTCATCCCTTACGCCAAGCCAGAGACTTGCCCAATGGAACCGCATACTCAAAAAGGAAGCAAGAGTCGTTATAGGAGCAAGAACGGCGGTTTTTGCACCTGTTCCGGATCTGGGAATGATAATAATCGATGAGGAACATGACTCTTCATACAAATCAGGTTCTTCACCGCGATACCATGCCCGTCAGGTAGCCATGTTCCGCAGCCTTAAGAATAAGATTCCGCTGGTTATGGGGTCAGCAACCCCTTCTGTAGAAAGCTGGCATTCAATGCAGCAGGGAACAATCATAAAACACACCCTTACAAGAAGACTTGCGGGAGGAAGCCTTCCTGCAATAAAAACCGTAAACTTAAGCCTTCAGAAACAGAGCCAGAACTGCATTTCAGGCGAACTTGAACAGGAAATCAGGGAAACACTCAAAGAAAAGAAGCAGGTCATTCTTTTTCTCAACAGAAGGGGCTTTACACATTTTTTCAGGTGCAACAGCTGCGGCTACGAAATCAAATGCCGGCAGTGCTCCGTAAGCCTTACTTACCATAAAAGTGAAAACCGTCTCAGATGCCATTACTGCGGATACAGCATACAGCCGCCTCAGCAGTGTCCGAAATGCGGTTCCCTTGACGTCGGATATTTCGGATTCGGAACGGAATACATAGAAAACACGGTACGGGTAAAATTTCCCAATGCCAGAATCATCAGGGTTGATACGGACTCCCTTAAGAAAAAAGGCGAGCTGGAAGAAAAAATAGATGCCTTCAGAAAAGGCGAATATGACATTCTGCTTGGAACACAAATGGTTGCAAAAGGATTGAATTTTCCAAACCTTAAAACTGTAGGCGTAGTGCTGGCAGACACTTCACTGCACCTGCCGGATTTCAGGGCCGGAGAAAAAACCTTTGCCCTGCTTACACAGGTTGCAGGACGGGCAGGAAGGTTCTCCCCTGACGGAAAAGTAATAATACAGAGTTACAGTCCTGACCGGGAAGCCGTAAAACTGGCCGCTGAAAACGACATTGAAACTTTCTACAGAAATGAACTTGCAGAAAGGCAGATGCTGTCTTTTCCACCCTTCAGCAGGCTTCTGCGCCTCGTATTCAGGTCTCAGATAAAAGAAGAAGCGGAAAATACCTGCAGGCAGGCAGCTGTGATTCTGAATGAAATGACAGACGAAAATACTCCTGCTGATATTCTCGGACCTGCAGAATGCCCTCTTGTCATGGTATCCGGCAACTACAGATGGCAGCTTCTGCTCAGGAGCCGTAAGGCGGAAGTCCTGCAGAAACTGGCTTCTGCACTTATAAGGCAGTACGCCCCTCCAAGAAATGTCTATATTGAAATCGACATGGATCCCGTAAGCATGATGTAAGGCTCAGACATGCCGCCTGATACCGTCAAATCTTACTTCCCATAGAAAAAGACCGTCCGGAGGAGCTGTAAACAGGCTGTTTGACCTTGTCCTGCTTTCAAGAAGTTCCTTAAACCACTGTCCGTCAAAACCTTTTTTTTCTCCCATAATAAGGCTTCCTGTCAGTGACCTGACCATTTTCCATAAAAAAGCATTTGCCTCTATTTCAAAAACAATGGTATTTTCATCCTGAGCGTAAAAACGGGCCCCGTCAATATAGCGGTTAGTAGAAAGGCTCTGATCTCCTGCTGCAGCAAAAGTCGCACAGTCCGTCTCTCCTTTAAGGCAGGAACACATGTCGTTGAGTACACTAAGATCAGGTTTGCGGGCTATACACCATACATACCGGCTTCGGTCGGCAGGAACCGCAGCAGCTGTAGAAATGAAATACCTGTATTTTCTTGAAGTCGCGCAGAATCTTGAATTAAAATCCGGAGCAACTTTCTTTACATCAAGAATCCTTATGTCCCTTGGAAGCATTCCGTTTAATGCCCTGATATAGTTTTCCTCAGGTATTCCGTCGGCAGGAGAAATAAAATTCGCAGCCTGCCCCATGGCATGAACACCGCTGTCAGTACGTCCGCTCCCGTAAAGATTGATTTTCTGAGAAAACATTTTTTCAAGGGCAGCTTCCATCTCCCCCTGAACTGTGCGCACCGGCTTTCCGCCGTCAGACTTATCCTGTCTCTGCCATCCGCAGAAGTCCGTTCCGTCATATGAAACTGTAAGAAGAATATTCTGCATCAGTCGTCTTCACTAAAAATATTATTTGCAGAAAGTTCTGCAGTCAGCTTGTCATAAAGACTTCTGGCAACATCCAGAAGCGGACCAGGTTTGCTTTTTGAAGATTTTCCGAGACCGAAAATTCTTGCAATCGATCTTTTTGATTCATCCAGCTTTTTAAGGCGGAGCTCCTCATCTTCATGCTGACCGTACTTATATTCCAGAAGACCGCAGAGGTAAATTACACCGTCATAGCCGTAATTCTTATCCATGTCAGGACCAAAATTACCTACAGTCTCAATGGATTCTATGCGGCCCGTCTCGTTTATAAGGGTCTGCTGATAAAAAAACAGTGCCTTGCGGTAAAAAACATCCGCTACATAATTATAGTTGTGTCCGGGGCAAACCCTCTCTATATCCTTGCACAACCACGCAAGCCTGAGGCAGAGCATGGCCCTTTTGAAGGTAGGAGCATAGGCAATATCTACTTTTTCATAACAAAGAAGGGCAAGATAATACATGGCTGCCCCGTCATAAAGACTTCTCTGTTCCCTGAGGTTATAATACGGGAAAATTGCCTCTACAGCTTCACGGCGGTGATCCTCATCACTCATAATTCTGTCCAGGGAAGAAGCATCCTTAATATCCGTAAAATCCTTCCAGAAAAAAGCACAGTGACATTTAGGACAGCAGCCGATATCATAAATAAGCGGATAAACCCTTCCGTATTTTTTTGACGGTTCAAAATTTCTGTGAAGTTCATCAGTAAGACTGCCTGCAATCATACGGCCGCTTCCCTTATGCATGACTTCCTTTTCAAAAGGCTTATGACATACGGGACATATGATTTTTTCTTTGGCCCAATAAGAAATGGCAGGTTTTTTATCATCAGACTCTACAAACTTCTTTACCGGCATAACATTCTCCCTTAATCAAGTTTTTCCATTACGACAAACGCCAGGGCATACTCTTTTTCGTGAGTCAGCGACAGGTGAAGAACAAAATTCTTTCCGCACAGTTCCTTTACCCGCTGCAGAGCCCTTCCTTCAAGTGCGAGAGCCGGCTTTCCGGTCTCATCAATTATAGTATACACATCTTTTAAATCAAAACCACTGAGGCCTGTTCCCAAAGCCTTGGAAAAAGCTTCCTTGGCAGCAAAGCGGCTGGCATAGTATTCACATTTACGCTGCATGGAAGAGTTTTCGTTCAAAACAGCAATTTCCTTTTCATTAAAAAAACGGCGGATAAGGGACTTTTCTATCCACTTCTCCAGTCTTCGGGTTTCAACGATATCCGTTCCGATTCCAAATATCATTGTTCCTCCGTAATTTCAACGGCAGCTTCCCCGGCTGGAAATTCTGTTTCCGTAAAAGTTCCGTCATCTTCAACAGCAGAAGGTTCTCCTGAAGAAAGATAAACTGTAATTTCAGACCTGCTGACCTTAATTATATCTATATCCTTAGGTCCTGTAACCGAAAGACGGACAACATGGCTGCCTTCACTGTCAACAGAATTCAAATCTGCAGCACAGACAAAGTCAGAAGAAGAAAGCTTATCGAGGGCAAGCATGCTGCCTTCAACGGTAACATCAACAATCTCTTCCTGATTTGTAACAAAAAGACTTTCAGGAATATTCTTAAACACTACCGGTATATTCTTAATAATACGACTTGTTCCCACAGGACGGACATACAGTACAACCTTATAGTTTTCAGCTGAGGGAACCGTTATTCGCCTGTTGGTATGAAGGATGGAAGACACCGCAACCACATCTCTTGAAGCACCATTAAGGGAAACGCTTTCCGTAGAAAGGTATTCAATGGAGTTAACGGAACTTTCAGGCCCCTCAATAAGAACAACATCCGGTACTACATTGTAATTAACCATCTCATATCCATAAGCTGCACTTCCTGTAACAGTAGGCTTCACAGGAACATAGCGGGAAACATATTCTTCCACTGGTACATAAAGCGTTCTTGGAGAAAAAGAAAGTTCCAGAGGATCGATGAGCATGACTTTGGAATCAGGAGTTACATTAATGTCAACGGCAGCCCTTCCAGGTTCCTTTACTGAGTTCATATCAAGAAAAGCCTTGAAATCACCTTCCGTAATGTCTGCCAGATTTTCCCGGCGGCTTTTTACCGTTACCTTTACCATGCGGGATTCATCTGCCTCTGAAGCAAGGGTCATCTCTCCATTTTCAAGAACCGTAACGGGAATCATATAGCTTTTTGAAGACAGTGTAGACATTTCATGAAAAAAGAAAATCAGCACTGCAGCAATAAAACACAAAATCTTTACCGGCCAGTTTTCCAGTAACTTATTCATAAAAGTTTTAATGTTCATCTATGGTATCCTCAATAATCTGGTCCTGAGCCGTAATCTCAAGACGGCTTTCAAGGATTTTCTTAAGCTGATCCTGACTCAGGTCGTAGTAAAGCTTGGAATCATAGGCAAGACTTATGGCTCCCGTTTCCTCACTTACGACAAGTACTGCTCCGTCACAAATCTCACTCATTCCCAAAGCAGCACGGTGACGGGTTCCGAAAGTCTTTTTTATATCATACTGCTCGCTTAACGGTAAAAAACATCCGGCCGCAACAAGCTTTCCGCCCTGAACAATACAGGCTCCGTCATGTAAAGGCGTATCATGTCCGAAAATAGTTACAAGAAGTCCTGACGACAGGTCTGCATTAAGTCTTGTACCGGTGTCAACGATATTATCATGCTTCGTATGCTTTATAAAAACAACAAGCATTCCCCTTTTCAATTTCGAAAGGGATTCCGCAGCTATGAGTACAGAATCTACATAGGTATGCTTACTTCTGGACCCGAATGCAAACCATTCCTTCTGTCCGATTTTCAGAAGCAGGAGCCTTAATTCCGGCTGAAATACAATTGCAAATGCAACTATCAGGCCAGGAGCAAGGACATTCAGAATCCAGAGCATCGTTACAAGATTAAGAAGGACTACCACACCGTAAGCTATGCCTACTATAACTACTGCTTTTATAATCTGAAGGGCATTTGTCTTTAAAATAATTTCATAGGCTTTATACAGAACAAACGTAAGGAGGGCTATATCTAAAAAAGGCCTCAGGTAATTATAAAATTTCGTCAGTATCTCAAAAGCATTCATAAAAGTCCGGATTCCCTAAATGATTTTAACACTGCCAGCACATCAGCGCAAGGCGCAACATCATGCACCCTTACAAATGAAGCCCCGGAAAGAATACTGAGAATATTGCAGGCAATCGTTCCGTAAAGCCTGTCTTCCGTCTGTCTGCCGGTAATCGCACCGATATAGCTTTTTCTGGACAGAGCCATCAGCACCGGATATTTACCGCCGCATAACTGTCCGCACCTGGCGGTAAGACATTTATTGGCTTCAAGGTCCTTTCCAAATCCTATTCCCGGATCCACTATTATCTTTGAGGGAGAAATTCCTTTTGACACGGCATAATCTGCCCTGGAACGCAGATAAGAATCCACTTCAGCAAAAACGTCTTCATAGGATGTATCATTCTGCATGTCAGAAGGAATTCCCCTTTTATGCATCAAAAATACAGGAATTCCCTTTTCTGCTGCAAAAGAAGCCATCTCCTCATCATCTTCAAGAGCAGATACATCATTCAGCATGTCTGCCCCCTCGTTAAAGGCTGCTTCCATCACTGATTTTTTCCGGGTATCTATTGAAATGGGAATGCTGCTTTTCTTTCGTATTTCCCGTATAACAGGAACCAGTCTTTTTATCTCTTCTTCCGCACTGACATAATCAGCTCCGGGTCTTGTAGATTCTGCCCCCAGATCTATTATGTCCGCACCTTCCTGCTCAAGCTTAAAAGCCCTTTCTGCTCCACCCCTGCTTTCTGAATAAAAACTGTCACCGGTACAGTTTACTATTCCCATAATAAAAACATCTCTTTTTGCTGTTATAGTCCTGCCGGACAGTTCAAGTCCATAATTTTTCAATTTTATTTTTACCTCACAAGTTTAAAAACTGCTTCCGTAATACATTCAGGAGAAAGTCCCGCCTGCTTCAAAATATACTCCCGCTCTCCGTTTGCAAGAAATTCATCAGGAAAAGCCAGAACGGATGTCTTTATTTTTTTCAGAACAGGATCTTTATGAATATACATATCAAGATATTCCGCAAAACTTCCTATTCTTACGCCGTCTTCTATAATTACCGCACAGTCATAATCTGAAGCTGCAGAGGCAAAGTATTCTCCGTCAAAAGGTTTAAGAAAGCGGAGTACATAAATGCTGCAGTATATGCCGTTCATAAGCAGATTTCTTGCCGCAACAAGAGTTTCTCCATACATGCTTCCAGTACATACAAGAAGAACCTTCTTCGGCTTTTTCCGGCTGTCTTTTACAGACACCTCAAGAGAAGGAGAAATTTCAGAAGCCTCAACCAAAATACCCCTTCCGGACACAACCGGAACAGAAAAGGCTGGTGTTTCAGACGGACAGGAGTTCTTACTCCATCGGAGGCAGACAGGTCCTGAACAGGAGAAAACCGCATAATCCAGACAAAGTTTCATATCCGCAGAACTGACCACGGTCATGAACGTTATGTCAGGAATGCAGCGCAAAAGTGAAATATCAAAAATTCCCTGATGAGTTTCTCCGTCACCGGGAACTGCACCGGCCCTGTCCATTACCATGATTACATGACGGTTCTGAAGGGCTATGTCTTCTATAATCTGATCCACGGAACGCTGCATGAATGTGGAATATATAGCTACAAAAGGAATAAGGTTTCCGGCAGCAAGGCCACCCGCAAAAGTTACTGCATGCTCCTCGGCAATTCCAACGTCAAAAAATCTGTCCTTAAACTTTCTTGAAAATGCATCAAGACCGGTTCCCTTTGACATGGCAGCTGTAATTGCACATATACGACTGTCCTTTTCTCCAAGGCGAACGATATAATTACTAAAACACTCCGTAAAACTAAGGGCATTAAATTTTTCTACAGAGCCATCACTTATATTAAACGGACCTATTCCATGAAAAGCAGAAGGATTGTTTTCTGCAGGTGAATATCCCTTACCTTTTTTTGTAACAACATGAACTACAACCGGGCGGGGAATCTTCTTTACCCTTCTGAAGGTTTTCTCCAGTTCCCTGATATTATGGCCGTCCAGAGGTCCCGCATATTCAAATCCAAGATCAACAAAAAGATTATTTGTAAGGAAAAAGCCCTTTAAGGCCCTTTTAATTCTGTATATAAATTTTCCGATATGCCGGTTGAAATACGGAATTCTGTCTATTGCATGGTCAATACGGCGCCTGAACTTCTGATAGGCAGCCCCTGTCGTCAGTCTGGAAAGATATCTGGAAAGGGAACCTGTATTAGGGCTTATGGACATCTGATTATCATTTACAACTACGATGAGATTCTGACTGAGCTGTCCGGCATGACTCAAAGCTTCAAAAGCCATTCCTCCTGTCAGGGCGCCGTCTCCTATAACGGCAACAACCTTATCGTCACGCCCCTGCAGTTTCCAGGAAGCAAGAAGTCCCAGTGCAGATGAAATTGAAGAAGATGCATGTCCGGCATCAAAATAATCATGAGGACTTTCCTTTATGCGGGTAAAGCCTGAAATTCCGCCTTCTTTTCTGATTGTAGAAAATTCTCCGTAACGTCCGGTCAAAATTTTATGAGGATAACACTGATGGCTTACATCCCACACTATTGCATCCTTAGGACTGTCAAAAACCCTGTGCAGCGCTATGGAAAGTTCCACAACACCAAGATTGCTTGCGAGATGACCGCCGTTTTCAGACACTGTAGAAATGATACACTCCCTCATCTGTGAGGCAAGCAGAGTAAGACTTGCATCATCAAGTTTTTTAAGATCACCGGGAGAATGTATGGACTGAAGAATCACGGCTTTTATGCCTCCTGAAAAGAGTAAAAAAAAAGACCGCAGTCAATAAAAACAACCACGGTCCTTTTAGAAAAAGTCATACTAAGAGTAAGACTACTTGCTCTTATGACGATTTCTTCTAAGCTTCTTCTTACGCTTATGTGTCGCTATCTTTGCGCGCTTTCTTTTCTTTCCACAAGGCACGATAGTACTCCTTACTAGTAATAAGTTCACTTATTATGCGGATTTTTACTGTTTACGTCAAGCATTATAACAGGGATTCCAGTGCAGAATTTAAAAACAAAAGTCCGTCCCTGTCAAAATGAAAATACCTTTCAGATTCACTGCCGCTTATTTTTATTTTATCCACAGACTCAAGACGTTTCCTTAAATTTCCATGCCATGGCTCAACATCAGAATATCTTTCTTCGTAAAGTTTTTCACTGACTCCCCTTAAAGTACGAAGTCCCATCATTAAAAACTCAAACTCCGACGTAGAAGAATCAAGAAGTTCCCTTTCGCTTACGGGAGGAATAAACTCAGGCAGAAAGGTTTCTTTTCTATTAAAATTGAAATCATTCCAGAATTTTACGTATGCATCAATATTTCTTGTATTGCTCCACCGGATTCCACGGACATCAGACTCTGATGAAAAATCATAAAAAGTACCGCAGGCACTGCATCCAAGCCCGGCATAATCCTGCTGCTGCCAGTATCCCGTATTGTGAATGCCCTGGCAGTTTTTTTTAGCAAAATTTGAAACCTCATACTGAGCATAACCCGCTTCTTCAAGAATGTCCCGGCCTGCAAACCATTGAGAATCCGCCCTGTCATAATCAAAAGCGGTTCCACCGGCCGTTTTTTTATACAATGGAGTTCCCTCTTCCAGAGTAAGGGTATACAAAGATATGTGGTCAGCCCCGAAAGCTGCCGTTTTACGTACGGAATCTTCAAATTCTGCATCCGACTGTCCGGGAAGTCCTGCAATCAGATCAAGGTTAAGCTTTCCTTCCCAATACCTGTCTATAAGGGAAAGGGCCTTTTTTATGCTTTCAGCAGAACAATGACGGTTTACGGATTTCAGGGCCTTTTCATTCATAGACTGAATTCCCATGCTGAGCCGGTTTATTCCGCATTTCTTATAGGCAAGAATTTTTTCTTCCGTCAGTACTTCAGGATTTACTTCTATGGTTATCTCTTCCGGCACTCCCTGACTGCCGCACAAAAGCCCTTCTACCAGACGAACCGTAAGTTCTGCCGGCATCAGTGCAGGAGTTCCACCGCCGATATACAAAGTTTTCCAGGATGAGACAGAATACCTCTGCCGCCAGTAAGTTTCTTCCTTAAGCAGGGCCTGAACATAGGAAGGATCAACAGGTTTTCCGCAAACCGGAACACTGTAAAAATCACAGTAATCACATTTTGACGTACAAAAAGGAACGTGAACGTAAAGAAGAGCTTCCTTCATAAAAGGGAATCCTGAAATATCAGCTGAAAATACTAAAAAGCCTTGAATCTGCTTAACGGAAAATATTCAAGTACGACTTTTCCACCGATTTTATCAGCAGTTATTGGACCATAACTTCTTGAATCCACTGCCTCAACCCGGTTATCAGCAAGCACAAAATATTCATTTTCCTTAAGGACTGTTTCTTCCATCTGGGGATTTGAACCTATGCAGTCCCATTCCGCAGGAACAGAAAAACTCAGAATACTGTAATCTCCGTCAGAAACCTCAAATTCACTTAAAAACTGACTCTGACCGGCCGGCTTTACATAAAGCACATAATCCTTCATGTAGATTGTATCCCCCGGCAGAGCAAGAACACGGCGGATACTTTCTTTTCCGGTAGCTCTTGAAGAATGACCGAAGGGAGCAAAAGTCTGTGCCGTAAAAAAACTGAACACGAGATTAAGGACGTTTTCTCCGGCAGAAAGTTTTTTTCCGTCAAGCCTCTTCACTAAAACAACGTCCCCCCGCTCTGGAGTTCTGGTCAGGGGAGTTACAAATACGACACTGTTTGCAGAAATTTCCTCCGACATTGAATCAGAACGTACAAGTACAGGAAAAAGGATAAAATTAACGACGATATTCAGAAATATAAAAACTGAAACTGAAACAATCAGGGCAACAGTAATGTTATGTTTACGCTGACGGCTCATTTCAAAAGAGTAATCATAAATATTCTGTTTCATAATCCGTCACATCATATCAGAAAAAATCAGTTATAACAATTACAAAAACACAGGCTGTCCCTACATGATTCCTTCGATTACGGAGCGGCATACCCTGAAGCCAAGGCTGGAACTTTTTCCGGTCGGCGCACTTCCGCTTCTATAGCAGACGGTACACTGCTGCATGTCATCAAGCCAACTTCCCCCTCTTTTTACATGAAAATTACCGCTTTTAGGCCCGCATGGATTCGTCATCGGCATAATCGGAAGTTCTTCCATATAATCCCAGCACCATTCCGCCACGTTGCCGCACATATCATACAGGCCGAGCATGTTGGGCTTTTTGCATCCCACAGAATGGGTATGAACATCACTGTTCTCTCCGAACCATGCAACCTTATTTATGTCATCACTGCCTGCAAACTGAGCAGGACTGTGATTTTTGCCGCCTCTCGCAGCGTACTCCCATTCAGCTTCCGTAGGTAATCTGTATCCGGGAGCTGCAAAATTACAGCTAACTCTTTTCCATACCGGACTTGAAGTCTCAAAAGCCGAAAGATCCGCATTCATTCCTATTGAATAGCACGGAAGAAGCCCCTGGGAAATACTGAGGAGATTACAGAAAATCAAGGCTTCACACCAGTTTACGCATTCAACAGGACGGTCTGCACCCTTTAATTTTGAAGGATTCTTACCGGTTACGGCTTCATACTGCCGCTGCGTAACAGGCGTTTCTGATACAGCAAAACCGTTTATCATAACGCTCCTGTTGAATTCGGACATACCCATTAAAAAAGAGCCGCCTTCGATATATATCATTTTAGGAACAGTATCTGACTTTACGGCAGGACGGTCTTCCTTCAGGTTCAGTTTAAGATCTTCTCCCGTTCCGGAATCACAAGTTTTTCCTTCCCGCATTATTTCAGCCAGAGTCTGAGTAAGGATCTGTTCTTCAACATTCTGACCGCAGCTGGGACAGAATTTAAAATTTCCTTCCAGTTCAGTTCCGCAATTATTACACCTCATACAAATTCTCCACATACCATTGTAAAACGTTTTTTTTATAAATACAAAACAAACTGTTTGACTTTTTTAAATTTTGAACCAAAATATATGTAAGAACAGAAACAGGATTATATTCAGGAACAGGAGCATTTCCCGCTTCCCGAAAAATCTATCCGGAGAAAAAATGACAATTTCAGAAAATAAAATCGACGATACTACGGAAATTATAATTTCAGGAAGGCTTGATACCACTACGGCGCCTCAGCTTGAAACAAAACTGAAGGAATGTACTTCCGGATGTACTACCCTTGTTCTGAACCTTGCAGAAGTAAGCTATATTTCCAGTGCAGGGCTTCGTGTAGTACTTCTTGCCCACAAGGTAATGAGTGCGGCTGGAGGAAAGATGCGCATAAAGAAGCCTTCCGAGTTCTGCATGCAGGTATTTGCAGCAACCGGAATGGACGGTGTCCTTACAATCGCTTCCTGATGTAAAGGACATTTTTTCCGCCGGCAAAAAAATAACCTACGTCATCCATAAATTTCTTTGTCAGAAATATTCCCAGACCGCCTATATTTCTTTCTTCTGCAGACTGAGTTATGTCCGGGTCTTTTCTGAGAAGCGGATTATAAGGCATGCCTGAATCATAGAATACGATTTTAAGAAAACCTTCTTCGTCTACGCTGCATTCTATTTCAACTGTACCGGTTTCAGGATGATATGCGTAATGGGCAATGTTTACGAATATTTCTTCCACTGCAAGATCTATTTCTCCTGCTGCCTTAGGAGAAATGTTTTCAGGAAAGTTCGAATGAATAAAATCATTTACAGCCTGCATGTTTTCATCACAGGCCTTAAAAGTTCTGCTCACCATACCTTCACTCTCCATTTTTCAGTTTAAACTCAAGCATGGTAATATCATCAAACTGAGGGGTTACATCCGTAAACCTGTCAATATCTGCGCGGACAGCCTTAAGAAGCTCCCGGGAATTCATACAGTCACAGTTTTTCAGGCAGGAAAGCAGCCTTTCTTCTCCATACAGTTCTTCCTTTCCGTTCACAGCCTCTGTAATTCCGTCTGTATAAAGGAAAATGCTGTCGCCGCCATAAAACTGCAGGGAATGTTCACTGTATTTTATTCCCTCCATTGCAGCCAGCATAAGGTCCGGCTTAGACACGAGGAATTCACATTTATTTTCATGCCTTAAAACAGGACTTGTGTGTCCTGCATTGGCAAATTTCAATTCTCCGGTACTGATGGTAAGAATTCCAAGCCAGCACGTTACAAAAAGCCCGGCATCATTTCCTTCACAAAGCTGGGAATTGACCATCGTAAAAATCTCTGCCGGTCCAAATCCCTGCATTGCAACATTCTTCAGCAGAGTCTTTGCAACAACCATGAACAGAGCTGCGGGAACGCCCTTTCCGCTGACATCTCCCACTACGACGGCAAAATGATCATCATCAATTACAAAGAAATCATAAAAATCACCGCCGACCTCCTTTGCAGGTTCCATACTGGCATACAATTCAAGTTCAGGATGGTCTGCATATGGAGGAAATATCCGCGGAAGCATATTTGCCTGAATCTGAGTTGCAACATCAAGTTCTGCAGAAAGCCTCTCCTTTTCTGCCGTAGTTCTGGTAAGAACATCGATATAGGAATTCATATCGACGCTCATTTTTTCTACGGAGCGGGCAAGAATTCCCAGTTCATCCCTTCCCTTTATCCGGCTCAGTTTATTTGAAATCTTTCCTCCGTGTTCTGCAAAATGCGCAGTTTCATGGGTAATCATTGAAACAGGACGGACAACCATGAATAAAAGAATAATAATGAAAATAACAACAAAAATTCCGGTAATAATTGAAGAATTTATGGTAACAGACCTGCGGTAACTTTCCTTAAATTCACTAACCTCACTCATAGGTTTTACTATGCTCATTATCGCAACGGTTTTTCCATGAGAATCAATTACAGGAACGGAAGTCGTAACATGCCCGCCCCTTTCATTATACACAAAGCGGATATAGGGTTCCCCGTGCTCCATTACCCTGCGGAGATTTTCTATGTAATCATCATCATACTTTAAAAGACTGTTGACCTGCCCGAGAGGATATTTTTTTCCATTTACAACCTGAGGATGAACCGTATCAAAAACATAAACCCTGGATTCATATTTCTCATCAGGAATCGTTACGTAAATATATGCAAGCTGGGCAGAAACCGTAAGGGCATCAAGCATCCTGTCACTTTCCATCCATGCCTCATCAGCAGGAGCTCCCTGAGCATAGGAAGTTATCCTGTCCGCATCAATATATGACAGTGCAGTATTAGCTATCTGTTCCGTAACCGCACGGTACTGTTTTTCAAACAGATGCATGAAAACACGGTAACCAAGGGTTCCGTTAGCCAGAATGAGGATTGTACAGAACAATGCCAGATAAAACGGGAGTTTTACCGTAAGACTTGAGAGAGGAAAAGTTTTATAAGTTTTGCCTTCTGATTGCATATCTAGAGTATAAAACACAAATTCTTCGAAATCCACGAATTTAAGAAATTCACTTTCTCAGTAAGAATCCTCACACAGTAGACTACATAATTTTTATTCAATATAATTTACGTATATGTCTGAAGGTAAAAAAATAATTGCCGAAAACAGAAAGGCCCGGTTTAACTACACAATAGAAGACTCTATCGAATGCGGAATTGCCCTTGAAGGTACGGAAGTAAAATCCGTAAAGGAAGGAAGCGTCTCTTTTGCGGACAGTTTTGCCCTGATAGAAAATAATGAAATCTGGCTTCAAAACTTTCATATTTCAGAATACTCATATTCATCTGTTTTCAATCATGACCCTGACAGAAAAAAGAAACTTCTCCTCCACAGAGATGAAATAAAAAGACTGAGACGGAAAGTTGAAGAAAAAGGCTTTACCCTCATTCCCCTTGACTTTTACCTTAAAAATGGCCGTGTTAAGGTAAATCTCGGGGTGTGTAAAGGAAAGAAACTCTTTGACAAACGTGCCGATATAAAAGACAGGGACGTAAAACGCGATATTGCCCGAGAATTCAGAAACGGACTGAAAGGATAAGTGAAAACCAGATTTTTTCTGCAGTTAATTATTCTCTCCACTGCGGCAGCCTTCAGCCATGCTGCCACACAAGTGGATTTTTATGCCACGGAATCTTCTTCACAGGATACCGGCATGATCCAGATGACTACAGACCATTTTTATTCACAATTCCAGACAATAGACGGTTATATCGTCATTGACCACAGAAAAGACCACTTCTCCATGGAAGAAGCTACGTCAAACATTTCCTTTTATGCAGAAATTCAGGAATCTCCGGAAGGCGGCTGGATCTGTACGCTGAATGCAATAAAAGCAGCCGAAAACAAAAACGTAAGTTCCACAAAAAAATACGAATCTTATTACATGATTCTCCTTGATGCAAAACCTTCCCTCGAAAACTTGCTGTCAAATCTTTCTGGAAATTCAAAAGTTTCAGTTTCACAACCGGAACAGAAAGATAATCATGAGGACGAACGGCATACTGACATAGAAATTCTTGCAGGAACATGGGCCGGAGAAGAATTCATAGACAAAATACTCATTCTCCGCAGCGGAAAGGGCGTCATAATCTACAAAAACGGTGCCATCATGAACGTTTCCGTATCAATAGACGGCTCATCCGTCCATATAATTCAGACAGGAAGGAGTAATGCCTCTTACTTCCCGGAACTTCCCCGTGCTGCAGCCCTGAAAAATGCAGCTTCTGCCCCTCCTGTAGAATGGAATCTTGTCCTTACCGCAGGCGGAAGTCTTGAAGGCTCAAAGCAGACCCTCATTCAGAACGGGAACTCTCCGTCCGAAGTAAAAAAAGGAACGGTAAACGTTGTCTGGCAGAGAAGAAAATAACAGCGTCCGGAGATAAGGTTTCTACAGTTTTAAGGCGCCCTGCCTGACCACTGTATACGGTTTTCCCTCTTCAACCTTAACAATCGTAGAAGGAAGGGCATTTTCAGTGTCTCCGGCAAGCACTATAAGGTCACATTCGTTTTCAAATTCACTTATGATTTCTTTTTCAGTACATAAAACGGGATAACCGCTTCTGTTTACACTGGTACTGTAAAGCGGCACACCACAGTTTTCTATTATTTTCCTGAGCCATTCATCCCCGGGACAGCGGAAAGCTATGGTCTTCAGGTCAGTTTTTAAAGGTGAATCTTTTTTCAGGGGAACAATTACAGTAAGGGGGCCCGGCCATTTTGACAGAAGCTCAGGATCAATGGCTGCATCAGTATAAAGATTAATATCTTCAGGTTTTGCAATAAGCTGAATCAGAGGCTTCGTCTCAGAACGTCCCTTTATCTGACGGATTCTGTCATCACAGAAGAACTCTTTTCTACCCTTTAAATCTACAACTCCGGAAAAACCGTAAACAGTATCAGTAGGAAGAATCACAATTCCGCCATTTTTTAAAACATCAGAAATTTTTTCTATAGATTCAGAATCAGTTTTGCTGCATGTCATAAACTACCGCTCCATTCAGTACCGTAAAACGCCTTTTTCGGACAGGAAGAGATATCCTTCCACGGGCAAAATCCCCCAGCAGCAGTACTATATAGAGAAGACCAAAAATAATAAAGCCTATGGACTTACAGGTTCTTTCTGAAAGATAGCGGATTTCTCCTTCCTCAACTGCAAATCCGGGATCTTTTACGGTATTCTGATAGGAAGAAAGCCCCCTTATCTTGACAAGGATTTCCCCGTCGCTTACATAACCGAGACGCCGGGCATGAGCTGCAATCACACTGGCATCATTAAGAAGTGCATTTTTTTCCATAAAGAGTTCATTATGAATCCTTTCTATAGATGCCTCATGAATACTTAGTATTCGTTTCTGTTCCTCAAGCTGTCCCTGAGCCCAGATGCCGTAACGGCCTGCACATACAGAAATGAGGACATAACAGAGAGTTCCGGCAAAAGCAGCAGACAGTAATCTTAACCTTTTCATTATGCTCAGATTATCGGCAGAGGATCAGAATTGATGAAATGTTTTAAACTACCGCAGGTAAAAAAAAATGAATGAGTGTTTTAAGTGGAAAATTTCACACATTTATGATAAAATGATGTCTGCTGTGTAGTTTCTGTATTATAGGATTCTAATATTTTAAAAACTTATGCCTTAAGATTTTAAAACTGAATGCCGAAACTAAGAATGATGTACCGGAGTTTTTTAGAACTGCTGAAGTTCAATGAAAACACAAGGATCAAAAGAATAAAGGGGATAATTTTATGAGCGAATCATCAGATAAAAAAACAGAACTTGACGAATACGGCGTTTGGATAAAAAATACAGCACCAGCTGATGATAATGCCACTTTTGAAAATACAAATAATATCCCGGATGAACTTTCCGATTTATCTTTCCTTGACAAGACTGCACAGTCTGATTTTGAACAGGAAAACGGAGCTTCTGCAGAAACAGCAGAAGAAGAAAACAGTCCGGCTGACGAAGAAATCTCTCTGGATGAATTCATGGACTCTGATTTTACTGATCCTAATGAAAGCTTATCCCCTGCTCCTCAGACAGAGGCATCTGATTCATCCGCCGGTTCTGCAGAACCTCCGGCTGCAGAACCTCCGGCTGCAGAACCTCCGGCTGCAGAACCTCCGGCTGCAAATGAATCAGGCGAAGTTTCCCTTGATGATTTCCTGGACGGTGGTTTTGAATCAGAACCGGCAGAACCTGCACAGGCAGATAATAATGTTGAGAACGAAGAAACCCTTGATATTGATTTAAGTTTTGATGATACTCCGGACGAAGAAAAATTTGCAGATATTCCTCAGGAAAACAATAATACAGAAGAATTTGCCAATGATGACTTTAACACCCTTTTTGGAGACGACAATTCCGCAGCAGGTTCGGAAGGAGAAAGCGTAGATCTTTCTGAATTCGGCTTTGGAGATGATTCTGAAAAGAAAGAAAGCGCGGGTTCAAATGAAAGCGTTGACCTTTCAGAATTTGGATTTGATGATACAGATGCAGGAACACAGGCTGACAAGATAGAAGAAACAAAAAAAGAAGAAGGTCCTGTAGATTATGAAATGAATGTAGAAACAGATTCTGATACCCAGGCTCCTGTAATTGCAGAAACAGCCTCTGATGAAGAAGATGAAATTTCTGTTGATACGACAATGCAGGCAGAAGAGACTCCTGTAACAGCAGATTCTGACGCACCGGTTTCTGCACCTGATGATGACTTTGATGTAGACAGTCTTCTTGACGGCGTAGATTTCGGCAGTGATAATGAGACCTCTTCTGATGCAGGCGAAAATACCGTTTCAGAGAATGCAGACGTAACGGAAACAGTTCAGGATGACGATTCAGAAGCAGCTGTTTTCCAGGACGAAACTGACATAGTACAGGATGCTGCAGCAGATAATACTGTTTCAGAAGATGTTCCGCTTCAGGAAGAAAATATTGATTTTACCGCAGAAGCACCTGATGCAGAGACAGAAAATCCTTTTACTGCTGATGACGAAACTGACCTTCAGGCAGCAGAAACTCAGACAGACGGAACCTTTGATCTTGATGAACCTGTATTTGAAGAACCGCAGCCGTCTCAGGAAGAAGATAGTGACTTTAATTTCGAAGATATGGTGGTTGATGTAACTCCTTCCGGCGAAACTGCAGATGTATCAGAAGAAGATGTATCTGATATTGACGTATCAAGCCTTGAAGCACCACAGGCAGATGATGAGGTTACTGAAACAGAAGAAGTAAAAGAAAACAGTCTTGAACTTGATGATATTGATACTTCCCTGCTTGACGGTCCGGCTGTAAAAGATGATGAAACTGAAAACGCTTTTGCAGACACTATGGAAGACAATCAGGAACAGAACGAAAACCTCTCAGTTACTACTTCAGATGACAGTGAGACATCCGAAGACGGGAGCTATTCCTTTCAGGAGCCAAGCATTGCAGACGCAACCGACGACGTGTTCTCCGATACAGACTTTGAAGCACCTGCTGAAGAATCTGTTCAGGAAGAAATGACAGAAACTGAGCCTGCATTTGAGGAACCGGTATTTGAAGAACCTGCAGCCGGAGAAGAAAGCACTGAAGAAACAGAAATTTCTGAAGCTGCAATCGGAACAGAAGTTGATTCAGATGTTTCTGAAACAGAAGCAGATGATGACCTTGATACTCACATTCAGGCTCAGGCTGAAGAAAGTTTCCCTGCACTGAATTTTGCTCCGATATCAATCAGCACGGAAGATAAATCTATTCCAGATACATTTGAAGAAGAGGCTGCGTCTCTTGAATCTCAGGATAAGGAAGCGGAAGAACAGATGAATGAAGTTACGGCACCAGTAAATGACAGCGAAGAAAAACAGGCATACAGTGTTTTCATTAAAGAAGAATTTGTAACGGAAGATACAGCAAATGAAGTTCAGATGCAGAATACTGCTCCTGTACAGCAGAAGGAAGCTGCTCCTGCACCACAGCCTTCTGATTCAGGTTTTGATGCCGGAAGCCTCCTTAAAGACATTGCGGCACAGATTGCAAGCCTGAAGACTGAAATTTCCTCACTTAAAACTGAATTCGAAGAACTTAAAAACAATGAGGGAGCTGCAAAAACAGTCTCTGCTGCTGCAGAAAACAATGATATTGACCTGCCGGTTCCTGGCAGCGAAAAAGATGATGATTCCGGATTCTTCTCAGATAATGATGAAGACGACACGATTGCTCTCAGTGGAGAAGAACTTGACAATATCCTCAATACAGCAGAACTTACACCTCCGGAAGAAGCCGTTGCTCCTTCAGAAGCTGAAGAATCACTTTCAATGAATTTTGAAAATGAAAAACTTGAAGAGCCTGTATTTGAAGAAACTGAACCGGAAGAAGAACCTCAGGAAGAAATTTCAGTTCCTAAAGTTGATGACATCATAGTAGAACCTTCAGCATCTGACCTTATAGAAGAAAAAGAAGAATCTGCTGCTCCGGATGAAGAAGAAAACTTCTCTGACCTTATAACAGTAGACCAGCCGGGGCTTGGTGAAATAGAAAATACTGAAGAAGAAGAGGAAGATGATCTTTCTCCATCCATCGAATCCCTTTCAAAACCTATTGAACTGTTCAAGGAAGAAGAAGAGGATGAAGAGCTTGAAAAAGGAATCAGCGAGGAACCTGTAGGACAGGTATTTGACCAGTGGAATTCCAAAGATGATGAACCGGCATCTGATGCAGATTCTGTTGACGAAGATGCAGAACAGGCCGTAGAAACTGAGGAAGCTCCTGTTCAGCAGTCTGAAGACAATGCTTCATCTGCAGATTCTATTCCAGAAGGAATGAAGGAAGAGATTAAGTCAGTTCTTTCATACATGGATCAGCTTCTTGAAAGCCTTCCGGAAGAAAAAATTACTGAATTTGCTCAGTCAGAACAGTTTGAAACTTATAAAAAACTTTTCAAAGAACTCGGTCTTGCATAATCATTGAAGAGGATAGTTATTTACACCTATGGCAGTTGAATTCTTTCAGGCAGGCAACGGAGAAAAAACCTGTAAGATAAATAATTTACCTCTTCATTCTGCATATGAGCCGTCAAAAGAAGCAGAGCGCTATGTAAAAAACGCTGTATGCAAATTCAAGCCAAAGTTTGTTCTTGTTGTAGAACCCGGGCTTTCATACTGTGCTCCATATCTCAGACAGACATTTCCTGATTCAAAAATATGCTGCGTCAGACTCTGCAATGAATTTTCAGACTCTGACAGTCAGTGGGATAAGGTCTTTTATTTCTATTCAACAAAAAGTCTGGACTCTGATATTTTTAATTACATGGGGGATGAAGGCATAATCGCCTGTTTTTTCTGGACATGGCCGGGAGCTCAAAACGCCCTCAGGGAACAGAACAATGAAGTCTGGGAAGAGATTAAAAAAGCAGTCCTCAAAACAAAATCAATACTCAATACGAGACGTTACTTTGCTAAACGCTGGACGAAGAATGCCCTGCGGTTCTGTCTCTTTTCTAAATATAATGCGTACATACTCAAAGGAAATTCTCCTGTTATAGTATGTGCTTCAGGCCCGAGTTTACGCTCATCAATTCCCTTCCTGAAAAAATACCGGGAGCAGTATTTTCTGGTTGCTGTTTCTTCAGCACTCTCCCCGCTTATTGATGCAGAAATAATTCCAGATGTATGTATTTCAACTGACGGAGGCTATTGGGCAAAGCTTCATCTGGAATTCGGACTTAAACGGCACAATATTCCCCTTGTCCTTCCACTGGAAGGAGCCTGCTACGGAGAAATTTTAAGTGAACACACTGTCGTACCGGTTGCATATGGAGACGGTGTCGGAGAAAAACTTATAGACAAATGCAATTACATTAACGTAAAGGCAATTCGCAACGGAACTGTCAGCGGAACTGCGGCAGATTTTGCACTCAGCATAACAAGCGGAGAAGTTTTTTTCTGCGGGCTGGATTTAAGTCCGTCAAAAGGTTTTGCCCATACACAACCTAATGAACTTGAAATAAACGACAGCATCCATGACAACAGATTACGAACTCAGGAAACGAGGGTTACACCTCATACCTTCAATTCACCTGCTCTTGATATTTACAGAGCCTGGTTTTCAAGCAATAACTTTTTTCACAGAGTTTTCAGATTAAGTGATGATTTCAAATACAATAATTCTCTCGGACAGATTTCAGATGTCAACTGGAAAGTTTTTAAGCAGCACATTCCGACAGGACTTCTTACAAAGCCGACATCTCTTTTTTTAACCCACGAAATCGTAAAAAACGAAAGAATCAAGATGCTTCTGGAAGAAACCTGGCATAACCTTAATGATAAAGAATGGATAAAAAGCGTACTTCCAAATGAGGAGATCCTCTATGAACGTTCAAAGCCTGAGGAAAAGGAAGTTCTGGAAAAAAAGATAAAAGAAAGCATGGAGGAATTTGCAAGGGAAATTCAGGCAACCTTTGAAAAAGGACTTAAATCTTGATTTACCAGAATAAATTTACAGCAAAAACCGGAGAAGAAATACCGGTCTTTAAAGACGGCAAGCCGATGAATTCAAGATATAATCCTTCACTGGAGGCAATGAATTTTGCAGAAAGTGTTTCTGACGGGTTCATTGTGACAGGAGGAGCAGGCTGTGCCCTTCATATTCTTGCACTTTTAAAAAAAAATCCGGATTCCTTTATAATTGCTGTAGAGGCAGATCAGGAAAGTCTTGAGTTCTGCAGAACATTTCCGGCCTTCATTGAGGCACAATCAAAACCTAACGTAAGGTTTATAACTGAGGATAAGCTCGAAAAGGAACTTCTTGAAAACTATATTCCTGTAAAGTATAAAAACTTTTCTTTATCGTTCATAAGAGCATGGGAAGCAGAAAATAAAGAACTTTCTGTAAAAATTCACGACACGGTTCAAAAGACCCTTAAAAGAATAAGTGCAGATTTTTCAGTTCAAAGCCATTTTGGAAAAATATGGCACCATAATATAATTATAAATTCTGCACGGACTGCTCCCTGGTCATATTCTTCACCGGAAAAAAAACAAGCCCTTATCTGTGCAGCAGGTCCGACTCTTGAAGATGACATCGGCTATATAAAGGAAAATTCCGCTCAAAGCTGTATAATTGCAGCCGACACTACATTTTCTACACTTCTGGAATACGGAATAATACCTGATGTTACGGTCAGCACGGATCCTCAAAAAATTTCTGCAGAGCATTTTTTTAACTGTCCGGTTCAGTCAGCATGTAAAAAAACAATACTGTTTGTTCTGGATATTTCTACAAATCCTGTCATTGCAGAAACCGTTGTAAAACGCGGACATAAAGCCGTCTTTTATAAAAACGGACACCCTCTGGCCCAGACCCTGTTTCCGGATTCTTTGCCCCTGATATCAGCGGCAGGAGGAACGGTTACAGCTGCCTGTGCAGACTTTGCGTTAAAAGCAGGCTTCACTTCAATTACTTTTACAGGAGCAGACTTTGCCTATGTAAACGGCAAACCTTACGCCCGCGGAACCTATCTGGAACGCGGCTATAATTCCAGTTCACGGAAACTGTCAACTGCAGAAACAAAATACTGTGGCCTTATGTACAGAACGGAACTTAAACATACGGAAAATCCAGGGTTCCTTACGACTGAAGTAATGGAAACATACAGAAACTCCCTGGAGGAATGGATAAGTAAAAACGGATTCACTAAACATGGAAGAACTTACCGGCTCGATAATAACACAGGAAGTATTTCCTGTACCGGTAAAAGACATTCTCTGGCGGAATGCACTGACAAAACATCGTACCTGCCCTTATGTGCATGGTTAAAAAAATATAATGGAGAAAAAACGGAGGAAGAAATTTTAAAACTTGCACTAGCCTATTCCCTCCGATATAATCGTATCTATGAAAGTTAAGAAGAATCTTCTGGTTGCACTGTCAGCTGCATTTATATATATAATTACCGTAATTACATTTATCGTTTCCATTTACACAGAAAACCAGAACGGAAAACAGAATTCTCCCGAAATTTTCAGCAGTCTCGTACACCAGATAAACGTAACCCTCAGGACAGAAGAAGCCGGAACAAGAGCATTTAACAAAGAATTTCTGAACTCTTCTCCTCTTGAAAATTTTCAGTCGATAAAACTCAATTACAACGGAAAAGAAATACTCCGCTATCCGGCAGACCTGAATGATAATAGAAAGCAAAAGACTTTTACTACCCTTAAAAAAGATTCAATCAGAACACCGGACGGAAACAGAATTGAAATAGAAGCTGCGATATACACAATTAAACCGTCTTCTGTTTTCTCAAAAGGACGTCTTGCCTTTATCGTTATATTCGTAGTGACACTTTTCATCGTATTCCACCTCATGTTCTTTGCAGACAGATACATCGTACAGGAAAAATATGAGGAAGAACTTCCGGATGAAATGCCTGAACAGGACGAAAAACAGGAAGAACTTATAACAGACCGTATTCCTGAATCTGAACCGGATGTCAGCAGTCAGGAAAAAGCTGACGCTGAAGAAACTGATACTGAAGCAGAAAATGAAGTTTACGAAGAAGATATTACGGAACAGATAGAAGCTGAAGCGGAAGAAAAAAAAGCAGAGGAAGATCTTTTTGAAGAAGAAATCCTTATGGATGATACGGAGCAGGAAGCAGCTGAAAAAGAAAATACTGAACAGAAAGCGCAGAAAAACGTTTTCAGCAGTGATTCAGAAAAAGAACCTGCCGGACTTTTTTCACCGGATACAGGCTTCGGATGGGAATCTTACATGCTGCCCCGTCTGGACAGTGAACTTATAAGGGCTGCCTCCAGCGAACAGGATCTGGCTCTTTTTACCATACGCATACCATCCCTGGACTGGACTTGCAGTTACGGTAAAAAAATAAGTTCAGTAATTCTTCAGGCCGTAAAATTTAACGATCTTGTATTTAATTACAAGGAAGACGGCTGCTGTGCAATAATACAGGAACTCAACATTCCCCAGTCAATTTCAAAGGCTCAGGAAATATTAAAACAGGTAAATACAATACTTGCTGAAAATAAAAGCAGCCTCCGGTGCTGTATCGGAATTTCAACCAGGGCACTGCGCCTCATATCAGGCAACAGACTGTTTAATGAAAGTGAACAGTCTCTGTTCCATGCCCTCGATGACGAAGAATCACCTATCGTTGCATTTAAGGCAGACTCTGAAAAATACAGAAACTACCTTGCTTCAAGAACGGAAAATTAAAACCTTATTCTTTTTCAGATTTTTCAGCCGGCTGACCTTCTGAAATCTCTGCCGGCAAAACATCCTGGTCAGACAAAGGCTCAGCAATTGTTAATACGGAATCAAATTTGGTCTGGAAGGTTTTTACATTATCATTGTCAGGAAAAATTTCCTTAAAACTTTCAAAAACAGGAAGAGCCTGCTCGTATTTTTCCTGAATAAGAAGGACATTAATATAATTTACGGCAATATCTTCACTCTGGGGATTTTCTTCATAAAGGCTTTTGTACAGTCTTTCTGCTTCAGGAAAATCAGAATTCATTGCATGAACATAGGCAGTACAGGATTTTAAGGTAATGTTTTCAGGATCTTTTTTCAGTAATGCCTCGTAAATAACAAGCGCACTGCTGTAATCTTTTGACATTACGTAACAACGGCCAAGCTTATAATAAGCAGCATTATGCAGTTCAGGGTCCGACATTGAAAGTTTATAATAAGTTACTGCCTTTGAATAATTCTTCAACTCCTCATAAGAAGAAGCGATTGAATAATACTCTCTGCAAATATTGCTTTCACGAACAGCCTCTTCACCGGGAACAGGCAGAGAGGACACGGTTGTACAGCCTGAAAGAAAAATAACAGTCAATACAGCTGCTGCTGTAAGTGAAAACAACTTCATGCCTTAAATTCTCCCAAGGACCGTCTGCTCTATTTTTCTAAGCTGGCTTCTGTAAAGGGCAGCAATATTACTGCCATAGTCAGCTATAAGCTGAATAATGTTGCGTGGTGTCTCATGACTGTCACAACCATTAAGACGGTCTCCTGCATCACCAAGTCCCGGCATAATGTAAGCCTTGTGATTCAAAACAGGGTCCATCCATAGAGTATAGCAGGTACAGTTTTCAAGAGCTCTGGTTACCCTCATGCTTCCCTTAAGGGCAGAAATCACGTTGAAAAATTTAATGCTTTTAGGTTTAATACCCTTGCTCTGAAGATATTTTACGACTGTTACGAGAGAACCTCCCGTAGCATTCATCGGATCTGCAAATATAAGGTCTTTACCGTCAAGTTCCTTTATATCAAAAAAAGAATTTTTAAGATTAAGGATATACTGCATGTCCGTTTCCTGTCTTTTATCATCCCGGGAAATCTTAAACAGTGCAAATGGAGTTACATAACCTTTTGAAGAATATTCTTCTATCTCTTTCGACATAATCATACTCGGAAGCAGTGCACCTCTGAGCATTACGCACATAACTGAATTTTCAATTTTGTTGTCAATATCAGGAATTTTATGTACGGCATAATTCTGAACAGGATTAACGACAGGCGTCTTTACCACAATATGATTCTTTTTTACGGAATGCTCATCTGTATATGCAAGGCGGAAAAGCATCTCAAAGGCACGCTGAGTATAATAAAGAAACTCCGCATGCTCGGTTTTTAAGTCCCTTAATTTTGATATGACACGACTTGCTTCTGCCTGTGCGCCATAATCAGTTTCAAAACTGTATACCTTAATGTTAGGATGTTTTGCACAGATTTCCTGCATTTTATGACCCATAGCATCAAAACTCTGTATGATCTGAGCCTTATCCTCACTGGCAAAATACTGATATGTTTTTGAATACATATCTTCAAGAGTCTGCAGGTCTTTCTGATCCTCTTCAGTAAGATATCCGTCAAGATCTTCTGCCTTTAATATAACTTTTTCATCACTCTTTTCATCACTCATAGAATACTCCGTTAAAAATCATCTGTCCGGTTCAGCATAAACCTTATCCCCTTCAACTCTGTAATGAGTTCCGGTTATTGGTTTTCTGATGAACATTTCATTTATCTGCTTTCTCGAAACTTCAACACCGCTGACCTTTATCGTCAGCTCATCAATCTGCTCCACACTGCCGTCACTCATGGCAAAAGAAAGGGCCAGTAATCCCTGAAAAGCCTTCATTGTTTTTTTATCCTGAAGATGCATGTAAAAAGACATACTGTATTTGCCTGTATCATTTTTAGGCTTTTTTTCATCAGGAACATAGGCAAGGGTTCCCCAAACTCTGTCAGCTCCCTGAACCGTAACTCCAATCATATTACGCAGGTACTGTCCGGGTCTTGTAACATAGAAAAGAATATCGTCACTGTCCTGTGTAAGATACGCGTTCATATCATTATCTGCAAGTGCAGCCTGAGATGAATACTTATCCAGCATAACCTCAACATTTTTAGAAACGCAGAGAATCTGTTTTACAGGAAATGAAATCTTAAGGGGATTATCATTCCGTGAATAAACAGTGTATTTAGAAGGAACCCCTGCAGCTGAAACTCCATTCTCAGGTTTTGCGGCAGAAACATATTCCGCAGAATACCATCCGTTTTTCTTCTTAAAAACTGAATTGATTCCAACTTTAGGAATATCAACAGTTGCAGCCGCTTCAAGACGGGAGCGGTCTTTTACTGTGCCAAGTCCTGCATAAAGATGTCCTGTTCTTGAAGCCAGGGACATGGCATCTTTTTCTGCAAGCCCTTCAACCTGAGAACATAAGATGTCTGCAAACAGTTTCTGGTGCTTCTGTACCGGTATATTGATGTAAATGCTGGACTGGTCATCAAGGAGTGCAAGAGGACTTACAGAACCTTCCTCTAATTCAATGGATGAGGAGCGGCAGCTGAAAAACAGAGCCGGAATAAAAGTACAAAATACTGATAATAATAATCTTCTTTTCACGTTCCATCCTGTAAAAAAAAGCAGCGGCCGCCTTATATAAAAGCTGCACACTGCTTTAATTTTAGATTTTAATTCATGCTTTTTCTACCGAAACAGTCCATTTTGCATCATCTGCATCAATTTCTGTTCCAGCAAGTGAATCAACCCATTCAATTTTAGAAGAAAGGGTTTCTCCGGCAATGAAATCCCTGAACATTTCAAATGCGGACTTAAGGGAAGCATCTCCTGAAACTTTAAGGTTAATGCGATCCGTTACTTCAAAACCACTTTCCTTTCTGAGATTCTGAATTCCACGGACAGCATCACGGGCATATCCCTCTTTCTTAAGTTCATCAGTAATCTTTGTATCAAGACCGACTGTCAGAGTTCCGTCATTTATTACTTTAAGATTTTCTTTTTCAAGACGTTCAACTATAACGCTTTCTGAGTTAAGTTCCACATCTGTACCGTCAACATTAATGCTGAGAACTCCGCCATCAACAATCTTTGCAATATCAGCACCGCTGAGAGTTACAATCTGAGCTGCGGCAGCCTTCATCTTTCCGCCAAGAATCTTTCCTAAAACCTTGAAGTTTGCCTTAGCCTTATATTCAACGAGATCAGCTTCCTGATCGTGGAATATAACGTTCTTTACATTAAGCTCTTCAGCAATGGTATCCTTCATGCTTTCAAGGACAGCTTTTTCCTGAGCATTACGTGTTACAAGGGCAACTTCAGCAAGAGGCTGACGGTTCTTCAGGTTAAACTGATTACGCAGTGAACGGCCCATGGAAACAGCCTTCTGAACTGTAGCCATCTTGAATTCAAGGGCTTCATCACGGAATTTTTCATTATATTCAGGATAATCCATAAGATGTACGGATTCCCTGTCACCGTCTGTTTTAAGATTCTGCCACATAGTTTCAGTAAGGAACGGAATAAATGGAGCTGCAACAAGACAGAAAGTTTTAAGTGCATAATAAAGCGAGCCGTAAGCTTCAAGCTTGTCTGCATCATTTCCAGACTTCCAGAAACGACGGCGGTTACGGCGGATATACCAGTTGTTGATCTGATCAATAAAATCAAGCATCGGATCAATGGCACCGCTTAAATCATAATCTTCCATAGCCTTCGTTACATCAGTAATCATTTTCTGGCTTACAGAAAGCAGCCAGCGGTCAAGAGGATTTTCAGGAAGTTTTGAATCAAACTCATGTCCCGTACAGGTAACCTTATCAATATTTGCATACTGAACGAAGAAACTGTATGAATTCCACAATGGAAGAATGATGCTCTTTATAACATCCCGGACACCATCATCTGAATATCTGATTTCATCAGCACGTACTACTGCACTGTGCATAAGGAAAAGCCTGATTGCATCTGCTCCAAACTTATTGATTGCTTCTACAGGATCAGTATAGTTACGGAGACTCTTTGACATTTTACGGCCGTCTTCTGCAAGAACAATTCCGTTTACCACACAATTCTTAAAGGCAGGCTTGTCAAAAAGATGACTGGCAAGAATTGTAAGCGTATAAAACCATCCGCGGGTCTGATCAAGTCCTTCAGAAATGAAATCAGCAGGGAAGCTCTTTTCAAAAGCTTCTTTATTTTCAAAAGGATAATGCTGCTGTGCATAAGGCATGGAACCAGACTCAAACCAGCAGTCAAATACTTCCGGAATACGGTGCATCGTTTTGGAGCACTTCGGACATTTTATAGTAACCTTATCTGCAAACTGCTTGTGAAGGTCTTCAAGGTAAACTCCGCTTAACTTCTTAAGTTCTTCACGGCTTCCTACACAAAGCGTATGTCCGCATTCAGGATCCTCACACTTCCAGATAGGAATAGGATTTCCCCAGTAACGGTTACGGCTTACGGCCCAGTCACGGCTTCCTGCAAGCCACTTACCGAAACGGCCTTCCTTAATATGTGCCGGCTGCCATTTTATCTGGGAATTTGCCCTGAGAAGAGCTTCATGATGATCTGCTACTTTTACAAACCATGAACCGATTCCACGGTAAATAAGAGGTGAACCACATCTCCAGCAGTGAGGATAAGAGTGCTTGTGCTGGTCTTTCTTTACAAGTTTTCGCTCTTCCTTGAGGCGGGCGATGATGTCTTTGTCACAGTCTTTTACAAATCGTCCTGTATAATCAGAAACTTCTGAAGTAAACTTACATTCAGCATCAATCGGTTCAACATTAGGAACGCCTGAGCCGCGGAATACTTTGTTATCATCTTCACCAAAGGCAGGTGCAATATGAACAATACCAGTACCGTCTTCCGTAGATACATAGTCAGCATTAAACATGCGGAAGGCACCGTCTTCACATTTCTGTCCGGATTTTTCAGCACAAACTTTTGAATCTGCTAAAGAGGCAAAATAAGGGAACAACGGTTCATATCTTGCACCGATAAATTCCTTTCCCTTACGGGTATAAATTACTGTATAATCCTCTTCGCTCTTATAATATGCACTGAGGCGGGCTGCGGCCATAATATAAAAATCACCGCTTTCCTTATCCTGAATCTTAACGTAATCGATTTCCGGTCCCATACAGAGGCCAAGATTTGAAGGAAGGGTCCACGGAGTAGTTGTCCATGCAACAAAGTAAGTCTTTCCGTTTTCCATATCAGGATCACTGAAGGAAGAAGGTGCTTTTGTAATCTTAAAGCGTACTGTTATTGCAGTTTCAGTAACATCCTTATACCCCTGGGCAAGTTCATGGGTAGAAAGAACTGTTGAACAGCGCGGACAGTAAGGAAGAATATACTTTCCCTCGTAAATAAGTCCTTTATCCCAGAGTGTCTTTGCAACCCACCAGATTGATTCCATGAACTCAGGATTCATTGTCTTATAATCATTGTCAAAATCAACCCAACGTCCCATACGGGTAATTGTCTTACGCCATTCAGACGTATAGCGGAGAACGGAATCCTTACACTTATCGTTAAATTTATCAATTCCATACTGTTCGATTTCATGCTTAGAATTGATTCCAAGTTCTTTTTCAATAAGATTTTCTACAGGGAGTCCATGACAGTCCCATCCGAAGCGGCGCTCTACTTTCTTACCGCGCATTGTCTGGTAACGAGGAATAATGTCTTTTATCGTTGAAGGAATAAAATGTCCGAAATGTGGAAGTCCCGTTGCAAAAGGTGGTCCGTCATAAAAAGTAAATTCAGGAGAACCGTCTCTCTGCTCTACAGATTTCTTAAATGTGTCATTTTTTTCCCATAAAGAAAGCACTTCTTCTTCAAGTTTCGGGAAATCTGCTTTTGAATCAACTGATTTGTACATATAAATTCATTCCTCTGATAATAAAATTCGTGTCAGATTCTACCATTTTAAATAAAAATCGTCCACTGTCTGAAATTTTATGTCTGCACTTCTGCTTTACGGCACATAAAAGAAAATAAAGGGCATCTCTAGAAATCCACTAATGTGTATTTCTAGAGAATGCCGACGAATTTTAAGTCGTTGTAATGTCACGACTTAAAACATCGCTCTTTCAGAGTTATCTCTAAAAATTGCAATTTTTAGAGATTCCCTAGAAAATTACTTTATTTTTCTTGACGACCTGAGGTTTTCATCCGTATTTTATGTGGCAGATGATTAATTTAAAAAAACTCATTCCAATCCTTTTATTACCAGTTGTTTCTGTTCATGCTCAGAAAATCAAAAGCATGGAATTCAACTCTCAGAAAATTACGGATATTCTCATTGCCCTTGGGGAGGAAAGCGGCAGATCCATTATTCCTGATGAAACTGTTGAAGGCACCGCAAGTTTTTTCTTTGCCGAATCTGATGCTGAGGAAATTCTGGAGAACTTTCTGAACAGCAACGGACTTTACTGTGAAGAAAAAAAAGGAATCCTGTACGTTTCTAAAGTATTTTGCAGCGTAAAAGATTCACTTGTCAGCCTGAAATGTTCATCCTGCAGCATTGAAAAAATTGTTGAGATTCTGTCCGGAAAAACAGGAATGACAATTCTTCATGACAGAATGGCGGATGAAAAAATAAGCATTGATGTCAGGGATTTTACGATTGAACAGATTCTTGACATTCTTACGGCAAAACTGCCTGACTGCAGCGTCATAAAGAAAGACGGGTGGTTTTACCTGAAGAAAGAAACAAACAGGGAAACTGCAAATTTAAATCGCAGCATTAAAAAAAACAACGGACTGTTTTCAATAAACGTTGATTCAATCATAATTCAGGAGGCTGTTAAATTACTGTTTTCTATTGAAGGAAAAGAATATTCCTGCCTTTCTCAGGCAAATGACAAGATAGAAAACCTTTATTTTACAGATAAAACTTTTGAAGAGAGCCTTAACCTTATTCTTGAAAAAGCCGCACTGGATTATACGGTTAAGAATAATATCTACTATATTATAGAACAATCAAGAAAAAATACACAGCAGCGGTTTAAGGAAATTCAGGTTGTTCCCCTCAAGCATATTTCCGTACAGCAGGCGGTCTCTCTCCTGCCCCCGGAACTTTCATCACCGCAAGTATTTAAAGGAGACCCTGATTCAGGAAACATAATTCTTACAGGTACAAATGAAGAAAACAAGGCTGTTATTGAGTTTATAGAAAAAATTGATGCAGAAGAAAATTCCATATTAAGCAGAAAGCATTATCTGAAACATACGGAAGCAAAAAACCTGCTTTCACTTTTGTCTCAGGAAACAGCAGCAAAATGCCGGCTGATTGAAGATGAAAACGCTCTTCTGATT
Organism: Treponema rectale; assembly: GCF_014202035.1. Lineage (NCBI taxonomy): Bacteria > Pseudomonadati > Spirochaetota > Spirochaetia > Treponematales > Treponemataceae > Treponema > Treponema rectale. The sequence continues at coordinate 640,899 of NZ_JACHFR010000001.1, read as the reverse complement.
ACGGCAACGCCTGCAGCGGTAAATGAAATCATTAATGTCATAAATACCCTTGATGAAAAGAAGTCTGCCGTTCCCGTTACACTCAGATATCTTAAAAGTGAGGAATTATTGAAAAAACTGCCGCCTTCAATACGAAAGGATACCGTATGTGATTCACTTTTTCCGAACCTGATTTTCTTTAAAGGATCAAAAGAAAACCTTGAAATGTTTAAAAAGGAACTTGAACTTATTGACCGGCCTGTTCCCCAGTTAAAATATAAACTTCTTGTCGTACAATATACTGATGGAACTGCAAGATCCTCAGGCACCTCTTTATCTTTCTCAAAAAACGGTTCAAAAAACAGCTTTTCTTATGAAGGTGAACTTTCAAACATAATGTCCCTTTCATTTAATATAATAAGCGCTTTCGGTTTTCAGGCTGCGGCAAATCTTAATGAAAAGATTGCATCAAACACGGCATCAATTTTTACTGATACGGTTCTTACGGCATTGTCAGGAGAAGAAGTCCGCTTTCAGAACACTGATACTTACCGTTACATCGAATATGAATACGGAACGACAGCAGGCGGTTCAACCACATCCGGAATAACCCAGCAGATAACTTCCGGTCTGATTGTTAATCTGAAAGGATGGACTTCCGGTGATGACATGATAACAATGAACATTAATGCAACTGTTTCAAAGCAAAACTCCGATTCCTCAGCAAAAACAGCAATTCCTTCAACATCTGAACGGGTTGTCAATACACAGGTACGGACTCCATCCGGAAAGCCTGTTGTAATTTCAGGCCTCATTAAAGAAGATGAAACGCTTCAGGAAACCAGAACGCCGGTTTTAGGAAGAATTCCGCTGATTAACAGATTCTTCACACATAAAAACATGACGAAAGAAAAAACAGAAATTGTAATTTACATTATTCCGCACCTGATAAAAGACGGAAACGAGAAAATTCCTGACTGCAGGGAAATTTATAAAATGACCATGGAGAAAGCATGAATAAAGAAGAACTGAACATTCCTTCAGATGAAAGACAGTATTCCCTGAACTTCATAAGAAAAAACAATGCCTTTTTCATATCTGAGGACAGTGAAAAAGTGACGGCAGGCTATACGGAAAAAACACCGGAAAGTGCACTGGAATCCATACGTACATATCACGGAAAGAAAATTGAATTCATAAAAGTCGAGCAGTCAAAACTCGCATATTGGATCGGAAAAAAAGACGGTCTTAATGATGATGAAAAAATAATTCCGGAAGAAAATGAAAATAAAATAGATGATTTTTCAAATGATGCACCTGCCGTTAATCTGGTTAACTCCATCTGCATAGAAGGAATAAAAAAAGGAGCATCGGACATTCATGTAGAATCTTTTGAAAACTCGGCATCCGTGCGCTACAGAATGAACGGACTTCTGGAAAAATCTTTCGATATAAAAAAAGAGATTTTTGCTAAAATTTCCTCAAGAATAAAACTCATGTCAGGCATGAATATTCTTGAGCACAGGCTTCCTCAAGATGGAAGAATGAGTGTAAATGTTGATTCCAGGACAACGGACATAAGAGTCTCATCAATTCCATCGTCTGACGGAGAATCAATCGTAATGAGAATTCTTTCAAGAAATTCAACCCTTAATAATATCGAAGAACTGGGGTTTTTAAATACTCAGATAAATGACATAAAAAACATGCTTAAGATTCCTCACGGGCTGATTCTCGTAACGGGGCCTACAGGAAGCGGAAAAACGACGACGCTTCATTCCATGCTGAAAGAAATTACTGATGAAAAAATAAAGATAATCAGTATTGAAGATCCGGTTGAATATAAAATCAAAGGAGTAAATCAGATACAGGTAAATGAGGAAATCGGTCTTACATTCAGTTCAATTCTCAGACGGGTTTTAAGGCAGGATCCTGATGTAATAATGGTAGGAGAAATAAGGGACTCGGAAACAGCCTCCCTTGCAGTAAGGGCTGCACTTACAGGACATCTTGTACTATCAACGATTCATACAAACGATGCTGTTTCTGCCATAGACAGACTTAAAAACATGGGAATACCACCGTATATGATTGCATCTGTATTAAAAGGAGCAATTTCCCAGCGTTTGGTTACAACTATAAAAAACACACGGACGATAATTGCAGAAGAATTCTTAGTAGATGAAGCCATGTCTGATCTGATTATGAAAGATCCTCCTAAGACAGAACTGAAGAACTTTCTTAAAAACAGAAATACAAAATTTCTCAGGGATATTGCATTATTTAAAATCAAAAACCGGATTGTAAAAAAAGAAGCTGCTGAACACGAAATTCAGCTTATTCCATAAATTAAGGAGAGAAAAAATTAAGAACTATAAATTCAAGATACTGACAGAATCAGGCAGATACCTGAAACTGAGTTTATGTTCGGAAAATGAAACTCAGGCGTATTCAGCTGCTGCAGCTTATGGTAATGTCGTGGATATTAAAGAAGAAGAACTCAGGCATATTACACTGTCTAACAATCAAAAAAGAAAACTTCTGCTGGAATTCACGACAATGATGGAAAGACTGACATCAAGCGGAATACACATAAAGAATGCCCTGGACATATGCCGAAGATCCTGGACCGAAAAAAAATATAATCCGGCAGCACTTCTCCTTGAAGAAATTAAAAAAGGAAAAAGTTTTTCTCAGGCAGTAAAAGCGCAGGAAAGTTTTTTCCCGGCAACCTGCATAAAACTGCTGGAAGCCGGGGAGATGAGCGGAAAATTAAACGAAATATTTAAGGAACTTCAAGCTGCCCTTGATTTTAAAATGCGTATAAGAAAAAAAATTTCTTCCGCAGCTATTTATCCTTCAATCGTGTTTTCTTCCGTTATAATATGTGCAGTCTGTATGGCTGCATTTATTTTCCCGAAACTCAAAGACATGTTTTCTCAATTTAATCCTGAATCAGTAAATGAAATCAACAGAAGCATAGGTTTCATACAGTCTTTCATATCTGTTTTCATTATCATCCTGATACTCCTGATTCCATTCTTTTATATATTGAAAAAGCTCAGGAAAAAACATTACAGCATAAAACTGAAAACAGACAGCCTGATTTTAAAAATTCCAGTTTTGGGAAAACTGGTGATTTTTTATGAAACAATGAACTTTGCTTTCATTATGGAAACCCTGTGTTCCGGAGGAATCAGTGTAAAAGACAGCTTGAACAAGGCAGTACAGGCTGGTACAAATGCGGCTTATAAAGAAGAAATCAATTCCGTGCACTCGGATATCATTAAGGGGATGCAGCTTTCAGAAGCGATTATGACAAAAAATATCTTCCCGGAACAGATGAAAAACTGGATTGTCTCCGGGGAAGAATCAGGAAGCAGCTGGTCTATGTTTGCAAAAATCAGGAACTACTTTGAAAAAGAACTTGAATATCTGCTGGAAAAAATAATGACTTTTACGGAACCTGCCATGACACTCCTTATAGGAACCTTCATGATAATTATGATTACTGCCATAATACTTCCGGTATTTTCACTATACGGAACAGTTCTATAAACAGGGATGAAACAGTCATAAAAGGTGCAAAGGGAAGCCTTAGGTTTCTGATGGATTTCCTAAAAAAAATCCTCTGAAACAAGAAAAAAAGGCTTCCCGTTAAAGCGGATAAAAAAGAAGAAAGAAAGAAATCATAAATGCCATTATAACACCCGCATAAAAAAGCTAAATGTACATCCCCCATTCCCAAAGCCCCTGCTGTAATCATTCTAATGAAAAAATAAAATAAAAATGCAGAAATTCCTCCTGCGGCAAAAAGAATTCCTGCATTAACTTCATAACAGAATCTAAAAATTAAAATTAAGGCTGCCGCAGAATAAATTACGGAAAGGGGAAGATGAAATGTACGTATATCCTGCACAGAAATAACAATTCCGGATATTAGAAAAATAAAAAAAATCAGAATTGAAAAAATCATTTTTTCCTACCGAAATCATTTACAAGCTGTTCTATACATTCATAATCAACCTCATGTTTTTTTAAGTCCTCAATCACATTAAAAAAATTATCTTCCTCATGAAGTTTCAGATAAACAACCGATTCAAGATATAATGAAGAAACAAACTCCTCAGGTTTTATCAATCCAGTTTTTAGTTCCGAAATAATACTGAGAGCTTTTTTATAGTCTTCTTCTTTTACAGACTTCAGAGCCTGAGCAAACAACCCTTCAGCAGATTTTAAATTAAAATAAATAACCTTATATTTTCCGCTGCCTTCCATAATACACTCTGCACTGACATAAGATTCTTTTTCACATCGAATCGTACTTCCCTCCGGCAGAGTCCTGTTTATGGAAAAATGTCCGTACATATCTGTAATACAGATACATTCTTCATCAAGAAAAATGGAAGCACCACAAAGAGCTTCTCCATTTTCATCAGCAGCTATTCCCTCAATTCTTGGACCGGCAATCTCTGCAGACCTGCAGGAAGAAAAAAACTGCACCAGACAAACACACAGAACAATTAAAAACTTAATTTTACCCACTTTGTACTCCTTAATAATGCCGTTCCGGCAATCATGAATGATATAAACGGCAGATTCCCATTTAAAATGCAATTGCCGTAAAATTCTTTTTTTTATCAATTCGCCTTGATTTTTTTTAATTTTCCAGCCCCTTCCCTAACATAAAGAAAACAGCCGTCTGCTGAACAGATTTTTCCAATTACAACCGGAGGAATCGGAACATCGGACTCAGCAGAATTCTTTTCTGAAGGCTCAAGAGATAACGAATTTAATCGTTCTATATCAGCTGCAGCAGAATAATCATTACGGTCTTTTTCCTTTACACATCCGAGAAAATCAGGCGTCAACCGTTCAAAGGATCTGAATAACGACTGTTTCTGTAAAGTTTTCATATCAACCAGAACATCACTTTCCCTGCAGTTAAAGCCCAGTTCCTCAATAAAAAAGGGCTGTTTCTGATTTTCAATAAAACTAATAAACCTGCAGAAAGCTTCTGCACTTCCCTGTATTTTTATCTGAACTTCTCCACCGTCATTTACAGTATAAGATAACGGCAGGGCTGCTGACATTCTGCATATTTCAGTAATATGTTCGATGGCAGTTGTTTCAGAAAATTCATCATTCTCAAAAAAAACTTCCGTCTGACTCTCATTACCCTTAAGCTCTGAAAGTAAAGCCTTTAATTCATTAATCTGGATTTCCATATTAAGGTTCTTTTTTTCAAGATTTTCGCAGTCAAGTGAAAATGAAAAGGCTGTTGCAAGTAATGAAAAAAATAAGAATAAGATTCCTGTTTTTTTAAAGCTGTCACTCCGCAATTTTTGCCTCCAGAACAAAATTATCCCCGGATTCCCCCGGTCTGACATTTTTAAGTACAACACTGTCAAATAAAACTGATGACTTTATACTTTTCATGAGAACTGCAGCAGAACCACATCTGCCTTCGGCTGTAAACGAGTTTTCCCTTAATCTGAATGAATCCAAAACCATAGTATTATCAATTTTCTGCAATTCACTTAGAACACATCCAGCACCAAATATTAGCTTTTCTTTTGTATTGTAATCTTCATCAGTTTCTGAAACTTTTATTTTCTGTTTCTGCAGTTTTTCCAATATTCTCGAATTATTTACAAAAACATTTTCCAGACTTTGCATTCTGTGTTTTCTATAAATAAATGTTAGAATGCAGGCTGTGAGTAAAGCACAGGTAAAAATAAAAAAAATGATTCCGGCATAAGATGAAGTTCTGTTCACGGAGAACAGAGAAGGAATTTTCCTGCTTTTCTTAGAAAGCAGCTTTTCCATTGGTTCAATAAGAACACCATTATCAGAAGCATATTCCTGTATCTCCGGCCATACATGTTCTGCAGCAGAAAAAATACGGATTTCTCCTAAATCTATTTTTTTTCCGCTTAATTCTTCTTTTACAGCATCCAATATATTTTCATTTCTGTTATAAGTCTTAAGGAATACTATATTCCTGTCATTTGTTACCTGCACAAGGATACAGTCTTCAAAAATGCACAGTACTGTTCCCGTCGGAACCTTTTTCTGAATAAGCTGGGGAGCAGCAAATATAACAGAATCTGATTTCAAGTATTCTGAAAGTTTGTCTTTAGATACTGCAAATGCAACGGCACTGTTTTTACCGGATATATAATCAGTACAGACATCAGTATTTCCGGGATACATTGATTTTACAGCCATTCTGACGGCAGTTTCCTCGCTGCGTTTTCTTATTCCGGGAAAGCTGAATAAATAATGCTGCACTTCATAAGGGGATACGATTTTTACATTAGATTTCTTTTTCATATTTTTTCTCCAAAATATAAAATCTATTTTTTTCTTCGGATTTGTTTTCAGAAGGAACCTTACCGATAATAACTGACAGCAATAAACATTTATTACGGACTTTTATAGAAAAAAAACTTGTTGTTGTACCAAGTAAAAGTTCACCATATGTTTTTTTTCTGTTACCAAGAATTTCAGAAAGCATTACAGGATTTATCTCTTTTGTTTTTCTTAATGCCACAATTTCAGAACATTTTCTTTTATCGAGTAATTTCTCAAGCAGCCTTACATCAGCACAATTTACATTTATCTGAGGTTCCCAGACTATAAACGGCCAGACGTCTTCATAAGAAACTCCAAAAAACATTTTATAACCAGTAAAATTTCTTATACAGGTTCCATTTTTTCTATAAGACTTAAGTCTTTCTAAAAAAAGAGCTGACTGGTTCATGCAGCCGTATTCATCTAACAATAAATTCAGAGAATCCGGACTGACTGTATTTATATCAGCAAAGCCAATATCCGTAAAAAAAACAGAATCAAAATCTTCAGCTTTTCCAAACTGCCGCTTCTGCCTGATTTTTTTTAATTTAAGTGCAGCTTCCTGAAATGAAACTCCAGGTTCAGACTTCAGAGAATTTACAAATGAGGCATCGATAAAATTAACATTCATTCTGTCTGAAACACATTCAATGCTTACATTCATTCCATTCTTAAAGTCCCGGGCATTACGGAATACAGGATCATGATAACTGACGGCCTCCGGCGTATTATCTGATAGAAAATCATTGAAAATAGCATTTACTGTAACTTCAATTTCATTTCTATATATGTTTTCATTTTGAAATGAAATTAAATTCCGCTGACGAACTTTCATAAGGTATACAGCGGCAGAAAACACAACAGATAAAAAAATGCCAAGTGCAAGAACCTCGATAAAAACAAACCCGTCATTTTGTGATTTCATATTCTCCCCAGTAATATTCAGAAAAAGGAACATCAGAAATATATCTTTTATTTTTATGACACCATATTATTTTCATATAAGGAACTTTATGATCCATACAAATGTTCGCTTCAATAATGTTTCCTGAAAAAGAATCTGAATTCTTAAGTTTTTCAAAACACGCTGGAGAACGCACCTGGTATTTTTTCCACCATGAAATTGAAACAGCTGAAACACATTCCCTTAATTCATTATCGATTGACACAAGTTCCAGGGCATCATCGGAAAGTTCCAGAGATTTTTTAATTCCTGTATAAGAACTTTTAAATATCTGAAAAAAGCTTATGCTTAATACTGACATGATGAACATTGCCAGCAGTGATTCCAGCAAACTGAAACCTTCTTCATGATACAGATAATGCTGCATTTTTCTTCTCCAGTAACTCCATACTTTTTTTCATAATTTCATCAGAACATGAGTACATCCTTTTCACTAAAAAAACAGAACCGAAAACCACGAGCATGACTGTAATAATACATATAAGGCTTTCTATCATGGAAAAACCTCTGTCGTCATTTACACGATGAAACATCTGCATCTGCTCCCGTTCCTCCTTTTATCCCGTCTTTACCGTAAGAACAAACTTCATATGGAAGTTCATTCTCACCTGGAACCCTATAAAGGTATTCATTTCCCCACGGATCAGATGGAACAGGTTTTGACACATAAGGTCCGTTCCAGTTCATGGGAAAGGGAACAGAAGAAGGTTTTTGCCATAATGCATTTAGTCCCTGGGACTCAGAAGGATAAAACCCGTTATCCATATAATATGAATCCAGAGCAAGAGAAAACGTCTCAATTTGACTGGTTGCAGATACCGTTCTTGCCCTGTCAAGCTGCTTTGCAGCTCCAAAGCCGACAGAAGCTGTAAGAATCAGTACGATTGTCATGACAATCAGGGTTTCTATAAATGTCCACCCTTCCCGATGCAGGTTGTTTTTTTTCATAATATTTTTCCTCCACGCAACTTATTTAACTCGACAGTTTTTCTGTAAGCAGGTTTACCCGATTTCCATCAGGAAACTTTACGAAGCATTCCTTTCCACTGCAGGAAATTATTTCAACCGGAGTATCTTTCTCATAAACAATATTTTCCCAATCAAATCTTTCGGTTATGTAACGGATATTTCTTTCTTTAACATTCAGTTCCTGCCACCATGTATTTTTTAATACAAACAGCTCATAATATTTTTCATTTTCCGTCAGCCCGAGATTAAAAAAATAAAAATCACCGTTTGTATTTGCAGCACATGAAGGTCTTGCTTCAAGAAGAAACTTTGTATTTTCTGAAAAAATTTCTTTATTGAAAAGTTCTGAATTAAAACTGAAAACCCTATATGCATAGTTTCCGGAAAAAATATCTTCAATAATCAATACTCCCCGGGATTTTTCTTCATCAAATCTTTCAGCATTGCTTTCATCTGGAAAAAAGGCGATAAAAAAATAATATACAAGTCCCTTACAGTCATCGGTAAATGAAACATATCGATTTGATTCTGTATGGAGATTTTCAAATAAATACTTATCTTCAGGCTTTATATCTTTAATAATATCTCTGTTCAGAAAATATTCGTTTTTATAATACCCCCTGGTTGTTCTGAAATCAGTATCAGCGGATTTATAAATTTCAACATAAGAATTCTCAAAATCCGTAATCTTAAAATATCTGTCTTCACCACATTTTTTACTGTATAAATGAAACACATCTTCCCCAACAAAATACATTCCTCCAGGTCCAGAAAGAAATAACTTTTCTTCATCGAATTTTCCAGTTTCAAAACAGAAAAAATCATCCTGAGAAAATTTCCTTACGCTTCTGATATCCAGACTGTCCGCATAAACATGCTGTCCGGAAAACAACAAAGAAAGAATGAACGAATTTAATATTGCAATATACAATTTCATTTTTATAAAACTTCCTTATTTTAAAAGCAGTCTTTGAATGGACCAGCATCGCTGCGTAGAACCGTCTTTTGAAAACCAGGACCCGGACAGATCAGGATTTTCTACAACTGTTCTGCCTGCAGCAGATCCTGATTGAATTAAATTTCTTTTAACGGAACCAAAAATCAGCTGTCCATATACACTTTCAAGAACATTCACTGTCCTTCCCAAATCTGCAAAACTCTCTGCCGCTTCAACAGCTTCGTAATCAATATCAGCAATAACACCTATATGACATCTTATTCTTTCATTGTATAAAAAATTATTTTCCATTGAGCCGGAGGAACCATAAGCAATTACATCCCCTGGAACAACTTTCTCAAAATATCTCTTTGCCGCATTAAGTAATACTTTCCGATAAAACGGGAGCTGCTCATATTTCTGTTTGAAAACAGAAATTTTCATAGGACTTTCATCATCCTTATAAACATACTTTGTATATTTTCCGTGCTGTTCCTCTACAGTTTCAGTTTTACCGTCATTATATTTATCAAATGTCATCGTAGACCAGTTTACAATTTCATAGCTTGAAGCAGCAGAACCTGAACTTTCCGGATAGCTGAGCCTTCTTTTTACTGAAGAAAGTTCGTCACACTCAGCTTTATCAGGTGTCATGTTATTATAATTAAGCCATCTGTATCTGCTGTCATAATAAGAAGCAGCACGCACAATCATTCCTATACAGTCAGTTCCTGCTCCCACTCCATCAGGATACAGATAGTTTTTTGCCTCTTCAAAATTTCCGTCATAATACCAGTCTGAAACAGAATGAAAAAGAAATCCCAGTCCTGGAATAAACGAAGAAATCTTATCAGCTGATTCTTTCCAGTAAAACCGCCACTTTCCGGACGGGGCTGAAGTCAGATTCCATTCAGCAAGATTTGAAACAGTAACATCTGTTCCTTCGATATTATTTCCATTACCATCAGGAAATTCTCCGGGAGCATTATTAACTTCTGATATAATTTCCTGTTGCACGGCATTCTCTGTTACATCATCCGATTCATTCTGATCAGATTTCTCTTGAATTATTTTCTTAAAATGACTCCTTAAAACTTCATTCTGTTTTTTTAATTTATACAAAAAGTCAAAAGGACTGTCCCATGCATGTACATCTTTCTCATTATAGTCATAACTAACATTATTAAAGACAGATGAAGACGTACCTTTACTGCGAAAGGATGTATATTCAGCAAAGGTTACTACCTGCATGCCGTTACCTCTCGGAAGGGCATTCATCGCACAGTCAAAATCTGTTCCAAAAACAAAACGATTCCAATTATTAAAGCCCCATTCCGGAGACCACCACCATGGTTGCTCACTGTCATTTTCATCACAGGGAGCGTTCCAGGGATGTACATCATTCCAGTCACGGGATTTAGAGTTGCCTGCCCTTTCATCAACATAAAGATTTGCACGCCATATCATTTTCTTGTCATAAACTCTGAAAGTTTTAGATAAGATATTACTTGATAAAACAATACCGGAGTCTTTACTGCATATTTCAAAAACAAGTTTTATTTCATCTCCCGGGCAGGCGGCTTCATAGGAACATGGTCTGATACCGATACTTACAGTTTCACCATTTTCATATTTCAATACACCTTCATGATTAAAATACATTTTTACATCACAGGAATTTTCTTCATCTGCTGTAAAAACATATAATCCGTCAGAGAATTTTTTTATAAGGCTGCCTCTGCACACTGGCATATTACCAGAATCCAGAAACACAACTTCAAAAGCATCACTTTTATTTAAAGAATACACCAGTTCATTTTTTACTTCCCAATTCTGCCGCTGGTTTAATTCCACCTGCTGGGAAACATTCAGTCTGTAATTACCGTTTCCATCATAAAATTTTGAATCCGGATCCTCAGCACCAGACAGCCTTACGAAATACTTATCAAACTCATGTTTTACAAATGGCATCCTGTTAGATTTAACAAGATCCATTTTTATCTGAGAACAGACAAGATATTCTCCTGTATTAGGTATACAGAGCCATTCAATATCCCTTACAGTCTGATCACTTTCATATATCTTTCCGCAATTAATACTTGCAGCCCTGACAGAACTCATAACATTCCACCTGTTGATTACAGGAAAATTTTTCACCGGAAAAACTCTTTGAAAAAAGAAACTGTCATTTTCAGACAGGATATCTTTAAGGCTGATTCTCTTTGACATTATCCCCGGACAAGTAAAACCTGCCGCATATACTTCTCCCTCTGAAATATAAGAAACTATGTATACGGAAGATAAACCGGAACCGTTAAATACTTTAATAAAATCTCCAGCCTGAACTTTTTCTGCATTAGGAACGACAGCTCCATAGGTCAAAAGGATATCCTCTGAGCTTTTTAAGCCATATAAATCATCAATGAATGAAAGCAAATCTTTACAGTCCGTTTCTACAAGATCATTAAAACCGTAAAAATCTGAATCCTTCTTAAATACAAAATCACCAGTTGTTTTTTCTAACAATACGGCAGCACTTTCATATAAGCCCGATTCAATATTTTTTTCACGGATTTCAAAATCCCATTTCAGTTTACGTTCAAAAAGTTCCTCAAAATAATATCTTATGAAAACATTATCCTGAGCATAAAGTCTGGCAATATTCGCTTCATTACTTAAATATTCATCAATAATAAAGGCAATATAATTTCTTAAAACAAAATCCTCATGTTGTGTTTCTTCATTAAAATCTGTTCCCAAAAATTCAATAAAAGCTTTTCTATTCGAAAACAAATCCTTTTTGCTTTCAAGTAAAAACTCAATTAAATTTGTAACAGTAATTTCAAGAAGATAACTCTTTTCACCGTCAATAAAAAACACATCTAATACGCCGTCACTGTTCTCCGGCAGATATAAGGCTCCGTCTGTAAGAACATTTATTCCATAATCCATTTCCCTGTCCGGAATGCAGTTATAAAGAACAGCAGATAAAGATTCCGTATCAAAAAATTCCTCTGAATATTCTCCTGAAATACCTTCCCGGATACATTGAGGGATTGTCAAATTGCCAGAATCTGATACAGTTTTCCAATGAATGTTTCCATCGGAAATATAAGCCGAATACACAACGGAAGAAGCATCCGTAAAATATACAGATGCTTTTTCCATTGATATTCCCTCCAGCCGGATTCCACAGGACGAACCGCATTTAACTTTAGAAATTCTAAAATTACTTTCCGCAAAAAGGATTCCGTGTAGAATCAGAAACAAAAACATATATAAATTCTTTTTATTCATCATATATATATTTGAACTGTTTTTTCAAAATCTACACAAATCGACAATTTTTTTTTACTTATTTTTGTAATTTCAGGAATTTTCATCTGGAATTACAGCAACTAATGGCTGTTTATCCGTAAACTTTATTTCTACCTTTTCTCCGGTAGACACTTTCCGCTCATACAGAATTGTTTTTCCTCCAAAATATGAAGAACCGGTTTCGAAATTTTCCCTGATTACAGACCATTCACCTTTCTGTTCCTCATATAAATCCTCATCAGCCGTCAATAAAAATACCCTGCAGTTTTTCTGAACATATAATTCCAGATATTTTTCATTTACATTTTTTATATCAGATTCATCTAATAAAACATATTCACTTAAACTCATTTCCTCTGGAAAATCTGTAATGAAATTTTCAGCTGATGTTGAATCATAAAGTCTGCATCCTGGTGTCAGAGATTTCATAATCTTTCGTTCACTTCCATTAATTTCAGCAAATACAATGCAACGTCCTGATAAAACAGGTTTGCCCGGAATATTGATTTTCTGCCACTGACTTACCAATCCGCTTTCATCAAAGGCTCTGTATTCAAGAAAAACATCTGACGGAGAATTAAACACCGGAACCGGATTATCATACTTCATGACTTCTCCCCCGTTAATGCGGTACTCAATTTTTTTGACACCACTGACAGCATCAAAAGCATTCATTTTAACCAGCGACAGTCCTTCATGGGCAATAACAGCTGCGTCAACATAAGGAGGGTTATGATCCAGTTTTAAAACATAATTTCTTTTTTCACTGAAATTACCGGCATTATCAACAGAGTAAATTTCTATATTGTGAATCCCATCTTCCTCAATTACCAGAGGCCGTTCATAAATTCTGCCGTTTAAGAAAGAACCGGCAACTCCAGAAATACCATCTTCTGCCCGAATTCCCAGGACAACACTTTCATTATACCATCCGTTTTTACATTCACCGGAAGTTAAATAAAGTTCAGATTCAGGCTTTTCCCTATCAATGAAAACTTTCTTCAAAACAGGCACTGACCTTAAATTACCGGAATCCGTTCCCCATGCCTCAATACGATTTTCACCATCATTCAACAGCAGACAGTCCATATTTTCCTGCGATATTGAATTAACAACAACATTTTTCTGTACGACAAAAGTTTCGGCATCTGAAAAATCAACGGATACATGAGGTAAACTTCTATACCAGCCATTATTACCGTCAGGCTCATTCATGTCAAAGATAATGGAAACTTCAGGAGAGTTTACATTTGCCTGACCGCTAAAACAGGTTAATTCAGTTCCGGAAGATGCATAAATTTTAGAGCAATAAATGCAGACAGAATCAAAACAGCCGGAAGCTTTCCATATTTCCTTTAATGAATATGGATTAAACACAAAGAGACCGTTCTCGTCATAAAGAACAATCTTTTCATTTGCAATAATGCAGTTTCCGTTACGGGAAAGTACTGAAATCAATTCACCATTACTCAAATTATATACAGTAAGTCCATTTCCAGAAGAAACATACATTTTCTCTTCATCAGAAGCTACCAGCGTTTTTTCGTCAGTATAGCAGTCGATTTCAAAGACTGGTATTCCGCTTTCATCCGTTACATATATTCTGTTTTTCGTTACTGCAAAAAGATATCTTGAATCTGCGGCTAACGTCATAATTCTATTTTCTGCCTTAAACAGAACCTTTCTATTACAGTCTAAAATACAGTTTTCTTCTGCAAATAAAATTTTACCGCCATACTGTACAGCAACAGAAGAATCAAAAACTTCTTCTTTGTTAAATCCTGTAAGTTTCAATAAAGACAGAGATATTTCAGCAACTCCACCTTCTTCACACACTGAAAGTAATTCGTCCGTACAGAAGAAATCTTTTGCATTTTCCCTGACATATAAAACATAACCAGTATGCAAATCACGAACTTTCAGACTTCTGTCTCCACTTATATAAACCACTTTATCAGAGGTTATAAATACATCAGAAGACAAATCCTCCGCATTCCATAAAACATCGCCATTTACATCCAGAACTTGAAACGAATCATCAAAGACAACACATTCACATCCAGAAGCAGCAAGTATATAACTTATGTTTTTATCAAATTTCTTATGCCACAATTTCTGTTCCAGTGCAGGAACATCACAATACGAACGGATATTTCTGAACGGATTTTTATGTCTGCCGTTCCATGTATCTTCAAAGGCTTTTATTTCAACCCGCTTTCTATACACTTTCTTTTCATTCTTTGCGGTAATAATAATATAGTACTCTCCGGCTTCTTCAATTTTTCCGGATAGAATTCCTGTTTCAGAAAGAACAATTCCATCGCCGGCATAATTTGCTTCCAGAGCCCAGATTCCTTTTTCAAATCCTGTAAGTTTCATTTTCCGTTCAAAATAAGCTCCCGCAGTTACACTAAGAACATCTTCCGATTCGATTTCAACAACATTAAGAATTTTTACCTTTACAGTTTTTTCTGAGAAAAACAATCCGTTGTAAGCCTTAACGGAAATGTCAAATACCCCGTTAAAAAGTTCTTCTCCTGGAACAATATGAAGGTTCGTTCTTCCGCCTCCGGCAATTACAGAATCATCTAAATAAACCTTAAAAGGCCAGGTTTCATCATAATCAATACTCAGTTCTATGCGTGGAGACTGTCCGAATGCCGACAGTTTAAGCATGCAATTCTGTTCTTCCTCAAGAACAACTTCAGTTTTTTCAATTTCAATTCCGAACATTGCAGACAATACGGTAAAAGAAATTTCAGCGGAACCATTTTTCTTAGTTTTTACGACAAGAGAATCTGTTACCTGTTCCTTAAAATCAGGAATAATAAACTCAATAAAACTATCAGTCCATTTCTTTACTTTAATTTTTTTACCGGCAATAAACAGTGATCCGTTTTTTCCAAAATTATTTCCATACACGGTCACGCAGGCTCCGGGAAAGCCGCACAACGAACTCATTGCATTTATTTTACACAGATTATATTCCGCCTCCCTGACTGTAGAAGCAGAAACACTAACGCTTACAGAAAATTCAAAATTATTATCCGTAATAAAATCCAGCGTATATACACCGGGAGCACAATTTTTCTCAACAGAAACCGTGATGCAGGCTGTATCTCCTGAATGAATTGCAGGAATTTCAACATTAATTCCCTCTACGGTATTCTTCTGATAAATACCGATGTCTTCATCATAACCACAGAAACCGACTGCAGTTACAGGGAAGAAAGACTTTTCTCCTGCACAGCATTTTTCTTCCATTGAGTAAATCACAAGTGAATAATACGGTAAGTTCACAGTAACAGGTATTTCACTTTTCTCACCGGCTGCATTAACAGCAGAAAGAACATGAATTCCATTTTCTCTGACAGAAGGAAGAATCAGGGAACAGGATACATTATTACAAACATCCTCCACACTGACAGGAACTTCAATACCGTCAAAATAAAACGTCACTCCATGCATAAAACCAGTTCCTGTAACACAAACCCTGTTACTTACACTGCCATCAATAACGGAAGGAAAGACTCCTGTAATATCTATTGAAGGTAATTTCACAGTTACATGCAGGCATATTGACTTTACATCATCCGGATAAGCCATATTATATAAATACAAATGAATTTCTTTTTCTGAATCAATGCAGGAAGGATCCGCATAAACAGAAAATGCTATATTGTTTTCGGAATCGTTAATTTCATATTTTTCTTCAAATGAAATATGAATGTTCTCCACAGAAGTTTCATTTATCACTCCGGCACGGACAAAATCCTGAACGCTTCCTTCTTTCATGAAACTTTCCACACAGAAAGCTAAAGAAACATTTCTGCATTCTCCGGACTCGATTGAACAGTAAATCTCCCCATCAAAAGATGAAATTAGATTATTCCTCAAAACATCTCCCTGATGATAAGGCAAATAGCTTTCAAAATCCGTTTTTGGACTTTCAATACCATTTGAATCGTAAGAAGAAAATGCAAACTCATAATCTTCTGCGTAAGCACCGTCCAGAGTAAGAAATCTTATATTTCCAAGATTATCTTTCATTACAGAACCGGTTTTCTTATTTCTTGAATACATATAGAATCCCATATCCCTTTTTCCGTTCATGCCCTTCCACGAAAATACAAGTTTTCCTTCCATTGACATGCTTAGTAAAACATCTTCCGGAGCGGCCATGCTTTTTAAGCTGCGGTCAACACGTACCTTCCACGGAGCAGGACATTCAGTTCCTGGAAATCCATTTTTACGCTGTGCCCGTGCAAAAATACAAAACTCTCCGTCTTCAAACATTTTTTCATCCAGCTCAAATTCAAATTTTCCATCTTCATGACATTTACATTCACCTAAACTGAACTGAGGAGAAGAAAGATTTATTCCAGAAAATATCTCAACGCCAGTACATTCTCCTTCAACATGTCCGGTTACAGTAAACCTGCCATCAATCGCAATAACACCTGTATCAGAACTGTCAAAACTTACCTCAGGAATCTTTTCTGCTCCAAAAGCAACCACTTCATAAGTACCATCCTGAACCCCCAGAAGTTTCATAGTCCAATATCCGGTTTCATCAGAATCTGCAGCAACAAGTAACCCTTTATCAAAATATGAATACTCAATTTCCTTACTCAAACGGGTATAAACTAAACCGGAAGGCGAAATAATCTCAAAATCAGGAACAGCTGCAGCATACCCTGCGGCAAACATAAACCTGTCCCCTTTTTCTACATAAACTGAACGTTCGTTAGCCTTATTATTTTCAAAACTTAATATACGGTTCTTTAGCGGCAAACTACCGTTTGTTCCTTTTACGCCTCGCTTATTAAAGGAGATTCCTTCAGGGCGAAGTATTTCATAATTCTTTACATCCAGACTAAGTCCTCCGGATCCAATAAAGGCTCCAATCCGTCCCAGCCTGCATCCGCAGAGATTTAATTCTATATAACCAAGGAATCCCCGCTTACCGTTTGTAAAATCACCAAACATGGTACCCGTTTCGAGAAGCCACATGTCGTGGGAAGGTAAAGTCAAAAGGAATGAATCCACAAGGAATCCTTTCGGTATTCTTATTCCGACACTACCCTTTCCGGAAAACTTCACTTTGCCATTTAAATCAAATATATAAAATTCAAATTTACCGCTTATAAACAGGATTCGAATCTGCATACCTGTTGCAAATGCATTTGATTTTAAAACTGCAACAGCAGATGCAGAAATATCGAGGGTTCCGCTTAGAATAGTTGCGTTTCCCTCAAATACCCAGGCAATCTTTGTTATATCAATCCAGCAGTCAGCTTTTATCACTGCAAGACTTCCCATTGTTTCCTGATCCCTGACCGTCAATCCCAACTCAAGTCGTTTTCCATTATTCCCGAAAATATTACGGTATTTCTCCGGCACTTCTTCCGGATAACCAAAGCCGAAACCACCTCGTATTCCGCACAGACATAAACCTGTAGTCCCAAGAGGTATACCGGTAACATAGGATTCATACGAAAAATATGCATGACGTATTCCAACAGGATATTCCCTGCATACATTTGTAAAACTCAGAGATGCAGAAATTTCTCCGGCATTCGGAATAATAATTCCACCAGAACCTGAAATATAATATCTTCCATTTTCATCAACAGAAAAAGCAGCACCAATATTCTTAAATCCTGCCTGACCGATAGAAAAATCAGGAAGACTGAATTTTCCGCCGGAAAACCTTAATCCGTTTGTAGATGAAATATATACTCCATCAAGTTTCAGACTTGCTTTACCTAAAAAATCCGGCATGATTAGTTCTACAGAGCTGAATTGAATTTTCATTGACGTCATATTTATCACAGGATCATTACAGTTAAGAGTAAATCCTGCAATTTCTGTTGAGACAGAATCTATAGAAAAATCTCCATGGAAATCCATCGTTACAGGATCAAAATAAGCATCCTTCACTCCCAGTTTTTTTCCGCCAATACTTCCAAAGTTCTCCGGAAGCTTCAACATACATTCTTCAAGTCCGATTCTATATCCGCTTTCATTCTGAATACATAATTCAGAAATCTCACCGCTAAAACCTGCAAGAAGAATTTCACAATGCTTAATTCCTCCGGAGAACTCCTTAATATTTCCATTCCAGTCCATCCTGAGTTTATTAAGAACAAATCCTGCATCCTTTACAACAAAAAGAGGTATGTTCAATGAAACCGAAGCACCAATATCAAATCCATCCTTATCAAATACAAGTGATTCCAAAACAAAATCCATTCCGCCAAGAAGTGAAAAACGAACAGAAGAACACAAACCGGCAGAAAAGCATTTTACATCTCCCGATGAATCCATAAGGAACTCATCAATTTCAAGCCGTATACCTTTTAATCCATCAGGAATATTTTCCCCCTCAAGAACAATGTCTCCTCCTGCAGTAATAAATGAATCATTTTTTCCTGATTTTATAAATTTCAGGAACCCGTCGCATAAGTGAACGGAAGGAAAAATATAGAAATCAAGTTCAGATGCACCGATATCCATATACAGAATTTCGCCATTCATATTAAATGAAAGTTCTGTAATATCCATTGATAAGCCTCTGAGGGATTCAGGAAAACTATTTCCCAGAGATACGATACCACCGGCTTTTAAAACAGCACTCTGGCCTTTCTTTTTTTCAAAAGAAATCTTTCCGTTTCTGATTTCTACTGCATCAAAAACAATCCGGCTTCCTAATGAAAATTCTCCTGAAGCATCAAGAAGTTCATGGGAATTAAACTTCATCATTACTGAAGTAGTTAATCCTCCTATTCCCCGGGGAAATTTCTCTTCACTTAATTTAGCCCTGCTGTTCAGATTAAAAACAAGCTGATCTTCATATTCAGCAGAAAGAACACAATCAAAAAGCTCTAATGCCTCACACTCCATTTTTTCAATCTGAGCTTTAAAATTAAAGGCTATAATAGAACCATCCATTCCTATTCTGAAAGTATTTACCTTCACCTGGTTTATTAAATCACATTCAGGAAGGCTTCCCGGGAAAACCAGTACACAGCCCAGATCAATAAATGATTCTGAAAAAGTATTCTTCAAATCAAAAGATGCCGAAAGATTCTTCAATTCACATCCTGAAAAATAAAAAGAAACATTCTTCTCCTGAGCATAGGATGCAGAAAGTTTTTTAATGCTTCTGGATTTCACGTCAATAACAAATTCCTTGACGGAAAGTCTTGTACCCCGCAGAAAATCCGGTGCATTCTGTGTAAAAACCAGATCTCCTCCAATACACAGTTCAAGTCCGGAATCTCTGGAATTTGCAAACCCTATTCTGCCATCATAAAGTTCCAGAGCCGTAACGCCTTCAGCAATTTTTCCGGAAAGGCCCTGTATTTCCATATCAATATCACCAAAACTTCCGTCCTTTTTTATCTGGAAAGAATTTACCCTGAAGCTTTTATTTTTCAAAAATGGCGGAAATTTTTCAGAAATAAATCTCGCACTGCCCTTGAATATTATTCCATCTCCAAGGGTCACCTTATCCAGTTTGAAACTTATACCGCAATATTCCACTTCTGATTCAGATTCAACAAAAACATTATCAAGGTCATAATCCATATTTTTCAAATCAAAGCGAAGTCCCTTAACACCTATTGAAGCCAATGCGAATCCCGGCGGAAAGCGAAGTCTTGCAGAACCAAATACAATCCATGCATGCTCATCATTAATATCCAGTTTTAAATTTTGAGTTTCTACATTCCATTTATCAAAAATGTTGAAAACAATTTTCTGATTCAGCGTTGCCTCAAACTTTTCAATATTTCCGTTTTTAGTAATTATGAATTCCTTCAGGTTTATTCTCTTTCCGGCAAGAATTCCTGGAAGTTCAGAAGGAAGAATAACTGTTCCTGAAAATAAAAACTTTGAATTTTTATAACTGACGTTTTTAATACAGAAACTCATATTCCATAATTCAAAAACGGAAGACTCAAGTCCTTTTAAAGTAAAATTTCCATTCCTGTCAAAAGAAACTCCATGAACTGATATACAGGCATCATCTAATGAAGAAAAAATAAGAGATAATTCCTCCGCCTCCACACCTTTACGTCCAAGCCTGAGATTTTTTAGTTTTACCTGACCAAAGGCGGCATCATATACAAGTTCATCATAAACATAATCGGAAAATATACCTCCGTCTTCTGTAAAACGTGCGTTTTCAAAACATATGGCGGCTACAAAAAAAGTGTCTGCAAGATATTTCACTCCCAGTTTTATACCCTCACTGTCAATTCCTGCGCGATATAAAATTGATTCAACTCCATTAATAATTATGCTTCTGTTCTGCATGACACAGGACGAATCACATATCCGTCCATCACTGAATAAAGCAATGTTGCCAAGTTCAATTCCTTCCCCGTTATAGGAGACTTCAGAATCTCCAAGGGTAAGTTTTAATCCGTCAATTTTCAGGCTGCGGGACTTAATCTGCTGATTGTCAAATGTAAAACCGAACTCTCTCTCTATCTTCTCTCCTCCGATAAAACCAGATTCAGTAAATTGAAGAACCTTTCCATCCAGTGGAATGTAATCCCCGAGAAATTCTGCTTTAATACTTCCTGTAAAATTTAAAAGACCATCTGAAAAAAATGCTTTCTCCGGCAAAACAGAAATTCCCTGAGGGGTAACACATTCATAGGATTCACCGCCCTCTTGCGAACATACAAGATTACCGTCTGAAGAAAACTCCAGCATTCCGATTGCAACCTTAAATCCTGGAAAAATAACTTCAGGAGATTTACATTTCATATTCCAGAGATTTTCTTTTTCCTGAATGAAATACGCTCCTTCCATATTCAGTTTATATCCGGAATACACAAAGAAAGAATCACTGTTGTCAA
Organism: Treponema rectale; assembly: GCF_014202035.1. Classification (NCBI taxonomy): domain Bacteria; kingdom Pseudomonadati; phylum Spirochaetota; class Spirochaetia; order Treponematales; family Treponemataceae; genus Treponema; species Treponema rectale. The sequence goes on along the minus strand of NZ_JACHFR010000001.1, from coordinate 619,502 downwards.
ATTCAGATTCCCCGTCAATTTCACCATTAAATCCCACATATATTTTCGGGAACAATACATTCCAGAAAGTATTTTTCCGTTTACCGTTACCTTCAATACGGCTTTTTCCATAAAACCCTTTTGATGATAAAGAAAGGCTCTCAAAATAAATCTTCCAGCCGCTAAACAAATATGTAATATCTTTACTGATTTTTATATCAGAAATAATACCTCCGGCATCACATTCAATTTTCTTCACCTGAACGGATTCAATAGTAAAACCTGAAGGCAGACTTATTTCTGGATTAATTAAAACAATTTTTTTTCCGTTAAAATCCGCTTCATCTGCATAAATAATTGTTTTCCCAAATACAAGCATCTGCTCATAACAGGAGGATGCCTTAACGCTTCCATCCCCATAAAGCTGTACAAAGTCAAAAACAAGAGGATCATTTCCTTCCGGTCCGTCAAGATACATCATTACAGAAATAAATCCTTTCTTTGTTATTGAAAGATTTTTCAGCTGCCCGTTTCCGCCATAAGAATCAAAATAAAGAGTGACATCTCCTAACGAACATTCCCGGCATACATAATCTTTTTTAGTAACATAAAGTCCAAGGTTTGAAAAATTAAATTCCTTTTCCTGTATCAGGGCTCTTCCTTTCTTTACTAAAAGGCATTCTGAACCGTACACCGCCTCATCGCAGAAGATTCTGAATCCGAATAAAGTAGTTTCAAACGGAGGAACAGGTACTCCTGAATCAAGAGAAAAGCCATCTGCCGTAAGGATAAATCCCTCTGCATGAACTGAATGTCCGTATACACCGAGATCAATATTTCCGTCCGTTAATAAACATCCTGAAGAATTAAACTTCACGGAAGAAAAATATTTACCGCCATCCGCAGAAACTTTTGACGCATAAAAATCTGTACCGGTACAAACCTCACCTGTCAGAGAATCAATATAATAATTTCTCAGTATAAGCCTTGAGGCATCCTTTTCGTTGCTGCAGACTGATTCATTAACTTCAAGATAAGAGTCAAAAATAAAAAGTCTGTCGTTTTTTATCCGTCCCTCAAGAATATATATTTTCTGATCATTCAAAAGGACGACGGCATTTTTTACATCGGCAATCATCTCATCTGTCAGAACAGAAAGACTCAAAGTTTCTTTCAGCGTGTAATCTGAACCATCTTCATTAAAAAGATTAACTCTGTCAGATTTTACCCTTATTCCCTTAGACTTCGACCCTGAAAATTCAACATATCTGCCGGAAAGCGAATAGAATTCAATTCCCTCAAATGAAAATCCATGTTTACTCAGACTAACGCGGTCATTCTGCACTGATGAATACAGCAAAGTATTTCTGATATCAGAAAAAAGCACGGAATCAAAAGGCAGCTTAAAGCCATCGTCAGGGAATTCCATCTCCGGCTTCAATAAAAGCATTCCGCTATCTGAAAATTCATAATCATTAAATGAAATGGAGATACATTCATTTTTCCAGATATAGTCTCCTGTACTTCTGGATTTTAATGAACCGTAATACTTCAGTGAATTTTCAAACAGCATGTCTTTCAGATAAAAATTTTCCTTTTCTTTTAAACTTCCGTCTTCACTTACATAAAAGCCATTATCTCCGGAAAATCCAAGCAGCATGTCCTTACCATATGCTGTAGATTTTTTTTCATTTATTATCATTGTTCCGCTTAAAGTAAAGCCCCTGACTTCTTCCGAAAAATTCTTTTCATAAACCTCAGGAATACTTCCAGTTCCACAGGTAAATTTTTTTTCAACGCATGCACAGTTTCCGGCAAAGTCTGACACGCTCAACTGTACATAAAATGCACCATTCCCCGGTATATCAGACAGAACATAACTTTCTGCATCAGGCGGAAGCGTAATATTTCTGTAAAAATCCTTTTCATCAATAGATTCAATTAAAAGCTCTACTCTGCATAAGCCGCTTCTTAAATCATAGGGACGTTTCCAGTTAAATGCACATTTTCCGTCCTCCTCCATAACCGTCAGTTCATCTTTTAAAACCGGACTGTCAAAATCAAAATAAAGAACTCCTTCATCATAAGTTTTATTTCCGGCATAATCAGCAGCTGTAAGTCTTAATACAACTTTTCCATCGTCAAGTTTGTTTACAAAAGAACTGACTTTCAGAATGCAGGATCTTGTATTTCCGTTAAAGGTCTTAGAAGCAATCTGAACATTATTTTTATCAAATAAAGCTATTTCAAATTCCCTGATACCGGAAGAATCATCAGGTATATTCCAGTCAAGAATAATATCCTCTTCATTAGTATAGGTTTCACCAAAACATGGAAAAGATTCCAGAGTAAGTTGTTCAGGAACACCTGTATCTATTCTGAACGAATAGTATGCGGGTTCACCGGTAAGACCATTATTACCGGCTGCTGCAGCACATAAAAGATAGCAGTGATCTTTTTTAGAATCAGGAAGAATATCCACTGTAAAACATTCAGAAAATCTTTCTTCTAAAAAGTATTCTTCCCGTACAGCATCAAGAACATTATAGCCTGAACCGGAGAAAACACAGTCATAAATAGAAATGTTAAATCCTTTAATTCCTCCCTCGCCGCTGCATGACGGAAATACTGAAAATACCGCGGAGGATTTAGCTGCAGAGTCTGAATTACATACGGCCTTCTTATGTGTTACCGAAGTAAGAAACGCTTTTCCGGGAACAACCGGATCTCCATAAAACACAGATGAATATAATTCACTTTCATTTCCACAATCATCAAAGGCTTTTATCAGTACGTAATTTTTTCCTTCAGCAAAAGAAATCTTCTTTCCATTAATTATAATTTTTTCATCAGGATAAAATACACTTGAGTTATCCTCATTAAATACATTTTCATCTGAAATACATATTTCTATATATGAATAATTTTTTAAACTGGTGTCCCCTGAATCATCATAAAAATCAACTGCATCAACATCAACAGTAATCTCACCGCAATGATTTAATTTATATACAGGAACAAAGGAATTCTCTTTCAGAATCTCATCCCCACAGGAGAAAACTGCCCCTTTTATTACAGGAGGAATTAAATCACAATAAAACTCTGAAGTCCTTTCACCAGTGTTTCCGAAATTATCTTCCGCACTTACTTTAAGAATATGATTACCTGAATTCAGTTTTTCTTCCAGCACAATTTCAACATACGGACTATCCTTATTAAACAATGCTTCATTTATATCAAAAAAATACTTGTCATCAACAGCTGCTTTTACAGCACTGATACCTGAAACTTTATCAGCACAAGTAAAGTCCTTTATTTTAAGAATATTATTCTTAAACAGGATGATATCAGACCAGTACAATTCAGGCGGAGTTGTATCAACATCTACCAGATATTTTTTTATACTTTCATTACCGGCATTGTCAGAAGCCTTAAACAGAACAGGAATTTTTTTACAGTCATCAAGTTCAACTGTACTTCCATAAAAGAAAGTGGCTCCGTCATCCAGAGAATAACAGACAGAACTCTCATTAAGCCCGCTTTCATCATCCTTTATGCAGACAGAAAGTGTATTCTCCTGGAGAACATAATTGTTTTCAAAAACAGGTCCCCTGCAATCTATTAAAAGCGAAGTTTTTTGAGAAAAATATTTATTTCCTTTTTTATCATTCACAGAAAACACGACATCATAACTGCCATGCTCATCAAGAACGAGAGTATTTCCGGGTGCACTTTTTCTAAAACTGTCGTTTAAAAATACTTCATGTCTCCAGGTAGATTCATCAATGATATCAGAGGTAGAAAAAGCCTTTAATATATTTTTTTTAGCCCAGTCACAGTTATTTTCAGCAGTTACTTCAATGTCAACTTCAGGTACCGGATAAACTGCATTTACATAACTGAACTTTTTATTACCTGCACAGTCGCAGCAGCTTCCGGTAAAATCTATTTTCTCCCCCGCAGGAAGCAAAATTTCATAAACGTATTTTCCGTCACGAACAGAACAGTCAGTCAGCATTACAGGAACACTGTCTTCCCCGTTCAATGAATAAGCAGCACTTTTTATGCCGGACTCAGAATCAGAAAAAAACATTTTTATCCTGACCTGCTCCTCATCCGGCTCTACTTCTAAAAATAATTCCGGAGAAGAGGCGTCATTTTCAAAAGTAAAAACCTCACTTTCACAGAGGACACCGGCATTAGTTACGGCACCGAATTTTATTTGATGAATTCCATTTCCAGTTTCAGGGGCAATTGAAAACTCATTTTTCTTCAAAGAGATTTTCTCATCATCAAGTATTACAAAAAATTTCCCTGCATCAATTCCAGAAATATTGTTTTCTGCACTAAACTTTACCGAAATATTATTAGCAGAAGAATAAACCCTGTCAAAATCAAAATCCGTATAAAACTTACATCCCGTAGTATCTACTTTTATTTCATGAATATCAGAATAAGATTCATTTCCTGCATTGTCCTCTGCAGCAAAAACAAGCTGATAAATACCGTTTTTAGAGAAATCAACAACGCTGTTTTCCCGGGAACTCAGGCTCCATGTTTTACCCCCATCAAGAGAAAACTTCCATGAACAGTCATTACATCCGGAATTATCGTCATGCATAACCGCACTGACAGAACCCTTCGAAATCCATTTTCCAGCAAAAGGATTTTCAACAATTATATTTCCAGGAGTACGGTCAATAAAAACTTCTACTTCATCGCTTATGGCAATATTCCCGACATTATCCTCAACACTGAAAATTAATGCAGTTTTACCTTCCTCCGAGATTTCCACACTTCCTCCGGAAGAACAGGCTTTCCATATCTGAGCACCGTCTGAAGAATATTTCCATGAAGAGATTTCTACAGCAGATAATTCATCAACAGCCTTCGGTTTTATTTTTATACTGTCTTTGGAATTCCAGATTGAAAAAATACTATAATCTTCAAAAAATATTTTTGGAGCGCTTCTGTCAATCATTACCTTTACAGGAACAGCATTCTGATTTTCGTTCGAGGCATTGTCTGATACTTTGAATTTAACCAGATTTATACCTTCTTTTTTTATTGAAACGGTATTATTGCCTGCTGCTTTTTCAGACCACGTTAATCCTCCGTCAAGTGAATAGCACCAGCTGTCTTCATCAATTCCAGAATCTTCATCAAATGCTTCTGCAGCAACAATGCATTCTCTTGACCATTTCGTTTCATCATGGAGAGTCTTTAATGTAATCTCAGGAGGCTTAACATCAATTACAAAATTAAAAACTGATTTTCTTTCATTTCCCAGTTTATCTTTCAAATAAAAACTAATGCTGTGAGTTCCTTCATTTTCAAATTCAAATGAATAAGGAGTTTCACCGTCACTGTCAAAAGAAACCTCAGTATAGGATCCTCCATCAACAGAATATTTTACGACAGAAAGTCCGCATCCTGTTTCCGAAAAATCACTTACGTCAGGTGGAATGACTGCACGAAAAGATACAGGAAAGGAAGAACACCACGCACCATTTTTATTCTGAACATTTTCCAGGCCTTCAAAATATATTTCTGGCAGGGAATTATCAATAAAAACAGTACCTGAAACAGAAGCGTTATTCTTCCACTTTGAAGAAACTTTCTTTTTAAAACCGACTTTAAAATAAAACCTTCCGGTTTTTTCATCATAAGAAGGGCCGTCAGTATAATTATGTTTCCATGAAGATTCTGAACTGTAATGACCTTTTACAGTAACATTTTTTCCCCGTACAAATCCCGGTTCAGACCTAAGCAGTTTTTCAGTACAGTTTTCAAAATCAACCCAAACTTTACCTGCCGAACAGGAACTTGAAAAATCCTTTGCATTTAAATATAAGCACAGAAAAAAAGAACAGACAGATAAAAATACTTTCCTACTATTCACCGTAATATTCTCCTTTATATCCAGAAATTTCGTTATTTTTCAAAATAAAAAAACATCCGTTTTCACAGTCGCCCCATTTGCAGAAAGGCTTTCCTTTATATATACCCAGCGTTTGGTTATTCAGATCTGCAAACAGAATTTCGTCACTACTAATCCCGGCTGCCAGAACAGATTCATTTACAAAAATAAAATCAGCTTCAAAACCTTTCCTGCATAAAGAAAAGGCTTCTTCAGAACAGAAAATACTTACTTCCGATAATTTGTTAACCAGTCCATTTTCAAAAGAAGCAGTAACTAACTTACGTTCGTTAATATCAATATACACAAATTTATTTCTATATAATGTTAGGAGATAGCAGAACTTTCCCAAAGAAACGCGGTTAAAGCAATCCGATCCTTTTCCCTCGTTTACATACGGCCATAAACCTAACGAAAGTTCATCAGTTTCATTTCTATAAAAACAGATAATGCCTTTTTCTCCAGTCAGAAAATCACAGTTAAAACCTTCTGCTAACTCAAAAACCTTAGAATCATTAAATGAAATGACTTTTTCAGAAAAATCATCGGAATCAGGGCGTACAACGGAATAAAAGTATCCCTTATAAAAAATAATTTTCTTAACGACCCCGGCAGAAGGGAATTCAAAACCTTCACTAATCGCGTCTTCCTCAGTTACATAAAGCGGGAATATACGGATCAGGGAATCAGAACAGAGACAAACAAAAATATTTGTTTCTCCTTCACAAATATATTTTCCTTCAAATCCATATTCCTCAAAAATCTTTACACCGTCTTCAAATACCCTGATACACTTTTTTTCATCCCGTACCGATTCAATAAAAATAAGCCGATGTCCGTTTATTTTTTTACATTCAATCCGGTCAATATTTTCAGAAGGTTCATTAAGTTCATAATAAGCCGTCAAATTAAAACCGCCGGTCTCAACTTCAAAATATCCGGTGCGATTTAAATCTTTGTAAACAAATCTTAATATGCCAGAATCACTGAGAGACGAATCAAAAAAGATGTCATTCACGGAAGAAGACAGTTTTATTTCTGAAGAAAGTTTTATTTCTTCAGTACCCTTTATTTTCTGAACGCTATATGAAGTTTCAGAAAAAGAAATAATTACAAAGCAGCCGTTTTGAAAAGCAAGAAATGAAGGTTGTGAAGTTTCATTAATTCCACACAGAATTTTACCATCGTAAAAACAAGCCATTTTTCTGTCAAAAGATTTCCCTTTATATTCAAAAAAATCCGGCATTCCGTTTTGTACGACGGCAACAAGATTCTGACTTAAAATAACTTCAGAAGAAGAACTTCCCGCAAAAAAAGAAGCTTCATTTGCATAAATCATGCCATAAAGCATGATGAGGATGATTTTAAAAAAATGATTTTTCATTACATATATATTTGAATCGTTTTTTCAAAATCCACACAATTCTCAAATTTTTTTTTAATTTTTAAATAAAAAAAAACCGTTCTTAAGAAAAGAACGGTTAAAGTAAAAAAATATTTTATAGTATAAAAAAATCAGATGCGTATTTTCTTATCCGTACCGGCATAATATTCCTTACGAAGTTCCTTAACCTGATTATCCTTGAGATAATCATCAAAGTTCATCATGCGGTCAATTATACCCTTAGGAGTAATTTCAATGATTCTGTTTGCAATCGTAGAGATAAACTCATGGTCATGACTTGAAAAAAGAACAACGCCATGGAATTTTACAAGGCCTTCATTAAGACTCTCAATTGATTCAAGATCAAGATGATTTGTAGGATCATCAAGAATAAGAACGTTCGCACCTGAAAGCATCATCTTAGAAAGCATGCAGCGAACCTTCTCTCCTCCGGAAAGAACCTTTACTTTCTTAAGGGAATCATCACCGGTAAAAAGCATTCTTCCCAAAAAACCGCGGACATATGAATCATCCTGTTCTTTTGAAAACTGTTTAAGCCATTCAGTTATATTCATATCGTTTGTAAAATATGAAGAGTTGTCACGTCCCATGTAAGTCTGGCTTGTTGTCTGACCCCATGTAAATTCACCGGAATCAGCTTTTTTTACGCCGGCAATAATATCAAAGAAAGAAGTTATGGAATTATGTTCCATACCTACAAATGCAATCTTTTCGCCAGGATGAACGGTAATGCTGAAATTATCCAGAAGCACAGTTCCATCTGAATCCTTTGAATTGATTTTTTCTGCAGTAAGAACAAAGTTTCCGATTTCCCTGTCCGGTGTAAATCCAACAAAAGGGAACTTGCGGCTTGTTACAGGAAGTTCCTCAAGCTCAAGCTTCTCAAGAACCTTCTTACGGCTGGATGCCTGACCTGCCTTAGAAACATTTGAAGCAAAGCGCTGAATGAATGCCTTAAGGTCAGCCATTTTATCCTCACGCTTCTTCTGCTGATCTTTAGCCTGCTTCTGAAGCACCTGGCTCATCTGATACCAGAAATCATAGTTACCGGTAAACTGAGTAATCTTACCGTAATCAATATCACATATATAAGTACATACAGCGTTAAGGAAGTGACGGTCATGGCTTACTACAATAACGCAGTTTTCAAATTCAAGAAGGAATTCCTCAAGCCATCCGATACTTTCAAGATCAAGACCGTTGGTAGGTTCATCAAGAATAAGATAATCAGGATTTCCAAAAAGTGCCTGAGCAAGAAGAACGCGAACCTTCTGGCTTTCATCCAGTTCACTCATCATTTTATCATGATTCTCTTCTTCAAGACCAAGACCTGAAAGCATCTGTTCAATCTGATTCTCAGCTTCATATCCGCCCAGTTCACCAAATTCAGCCTCAAGTTCAGCAGCCCTTATACCGTCTTCCTCAGAAAAATCAGGTTTTTCGTAAATGGCATCCTTTTCTTTTCCGATTTCATAAAGTTTAGGAAATCCCATCATGACTGTTTCTTTTACGGAATACTCATCATATTTAAAGTGATCCTGACTGAGGATTGCCATACGCTCACCTGCAGACATGGAAATTTCACCGGAATCATGCTCAATTTCTCCGGAAAGAACTTTAAGGAAAGTAGATTTACCGGCACCATTTGCACCGATAATTCCGTAACAGTTTCCCTTCATGAATTTTAAATTAACATCTTTAAAAAGAGGCTTTTCACTGAATTTAAGACTTACGTCACTTACTGTAATCATTTTTTTATTTTACTCCTGAATAACTCTGATGAATCTTTTTTTATTTTTTTGAAAAGAAAGATTTGATTCTGCCAAAAAGACCTTTTCTTTCTGTCTTTTTTACAGGCTTCAAAACAGTTTTCTCTGAAGATTTCCTTGCAGCGCCATTCTTTTTATAGTTTCCGCCCTTCTTTTTACCTGAAGTACGGGCAGAAGAATATGATGCTTTTCCAAATTTTTCTTTGTACAGTTTCATTCTTTCTTCCGTAGTCATAGAAGCAAGAGCTGCAGTTTCTTCTTCACTAAATACACGCCTGTCCCGTTTATATTCTTTTCTGGCATCATCATTTCTGGCTGAATAACGGCCGCTTCCCCTGGTTCCCTTAGAACGGTCATTACCGCGGTTACGGCTTCTTCCGCTTTTTTCATATTCCCGCTGCCGTCTCTTTCCAAACTCGCTTTTATCATTATAGTCTTCATGATATGAATCAAGCTTTATATAAGTTCCGGCACTTTTATCTTCAACCATAAGAGATGAATCAGCTACCTGGGAAGGAATCTGCTTTTCAATATAACGCTCAATGGCAGGAAGAGAATAAACATCCTGTTCACTGCAGAAAGTATATGCCTTTCCTGATTTTCCGGCACGGGCTGTACGTCCGATTCGATGTACATAATTTTCAGCTTCATTCGGAAGATCATAATTAATAACCATTGCAAGATCATTTACATCAATTCCACGGGCTGCTACATCAGTAGCAACAAGACATTTTGTCTTTCCGGCCTTAAACGAATCCATAATGGCCAGACGCTTTTTCTGAGGAAGATCACCAATAATAAACTCTGCTTCAATGGAATTCATGCGCAGGCGCTTTGCAATGATTTCACAGGATTTTTTAGTATTACTGAAAATAATAAGACTTTCAGGATTTTCTCTGGAAATTATTCCAAGAAGAAGCTTCATCTTATCATCACTGGAAACGTGATAAAGCACCTGATCTATCTCATCTACAGTGATATTCTGAGCCTCAATGGTAATTTCTGCAGGATTTCTGGTATATTCCCACGCAAGATTCTTTACATTAATGTTCAGGGTAGCCGAAAACAGCATGGTCTGTCTTCTTTCACTTGAAGGAAGAACCTTTATAAGCCTGCTGAGTTCAGGATAAAATCCCATGTCAAACATACGGTCAGCTTCATCAATAACGAGAAAACCTATATCAGACAGATTCATCTGATTACCTTCATGGAGGTCTATGACACGACCAGGAGTTCCTATGATAATATCCACACCTTTTTTAAGAAGTGCTACCTGCCTGTCATAACCGACACCACCGTAAAAACTTGCACATGTAAGGCCTGTATCTTTTGAAAGCTTTACACATTCCTCTTCCACCTGAACTGCAAGTTCCCTTGTAGGAACCATGATAAGCGCTTTTCTGGCAGCAAGATCCGTTCTCGTCAGCATTTCATTGATAACCGAAATAAGAAAAGCCGCTGTTTTTCCAGTTCCAGTCTGGCTCTGAACATACAGATCCCGCCCCTGCTGACTGGCATTAAGAACCTGTTCCTGTACCGGAGTACAATCAACATAACCGGCACCGTCAATCCCCTTCTGGAGATTTTCATTCAACGTAAATTCACTAAATTTCATATATTTTCCTAAAAATTTATTGGTCAAAAAAATAAATAAACAAACAGAATATATTAAAAAAAATTGAGTCTAATTCACTACCCACCGCTTCTATTTTAGCATTTTAAGCACATTATGTACATATATTACTGCAGCCACTGTAACAAAAATCCCCTGATATGATATAATCACCGGTGTGAATACTAGCGTAAAAACAGAACAGAAAAACAGGCAGCAGGCTGAACTTTTCAAAAACCGTCTTGCAAAAAACTTCAAGACCTTAAAAAAGTGGGCCCGCAAAAACAGAATAAGCTGCTACAGACTTTATGACCGGGACATACCGGAAATTCCTCTGGCTGCAGATATTTACACCTTTCTTCCTCCGGATACAGAATCAAAGGAAGACGCTTTTCTTTACATAAATAAACGAAACCAGATGATTTCTGACAATTCTCCTGAGGCTGCAGGAATAATACAGGAAGAAAACCAGAGAACATACCTTCTCCTCTACCTTTATGAACGTCCCTACGAAAAAGACGATTCGGAAGAAGAAGTATGGCTTGACACCATGGCGGAAGCAGCATCTGAAATTCTGGAAATAAACAGGGAATCAGTAATAATAAAAACAAGACGAAAGCAAAGTGACGGCGAAAAGCGCAGTCAGTATGAAAAAACAGAACAGTCCCGCAACATTTTACGCCTTACCCAGGAACAGGGGCAGCTTTTTCTTATAAATCTTGAAGATTATCTGGATACGGGACTTTTTTTTGACCACAGGCCTTTAAGAAAAACAGTACGGGAAACCTGCAAAGGAAAAACAGTCCTCAACCTTTTCTGCTATACCGGAAGTTTTTCCGTATATGCGGCAGAAGGAGGCGCAAAAAGAGTAACAAGCGTTGACATGAGCAACACTTACCTTGAATGGGCGAAGAAAAACATGGCAGCTAATGGATTTACAGACGAAAGCCGCTTCTCATTCATAAGACAGGACGTAAATGGCTTTCTGAACCAGATGAATGCAGAAGTTCCTGATTCAGAAAGAAAAAACAGGTTTGACATAATAATTCTTGATCCGCCGACATTTTCCAATTCAAAAAGGACGGAACATACCCTGGATATTAACCGGGACTGGAGTGAACTTGTAAAAAAATGCCTGAACCTTCTCAACAAAGACGGAATTCTATATTTTTCTACAAACAGCAGGCGACTTATTTTTGATGAAACTCTTCTTCCTGAAAAAACAAAAACACAGGACATAACGGCTTCAACCATTCCTGAAGACTACAGAAATAAAAAAATCCACAGATGCTGGAAACTCTCGCTTCAATAAAATTTGCACTGCTTTAGTTGTGGCTTTATAAGGAGGCAAGATAAAAAGTACTTCCCTGTACTTTTTATCTTGTGCGAATGCATTCTAAAGCCTGCATTCGCTGTCTGCGACATCCATGTCGCACAACTGCCGTTGCGGCTTTAAAGGAGAAAATATGAATATTTTACTTGTACTGGCCTTTCTCTTTTTTACCGGCAGCACGCTGGGATGGATACTGGAAGTATTCTGGCGCAGATTCTTTTCAAAAAATAACCCGGAAAAGAAATGGATAAACCCCGGCTTTCTTACGGGACCATACCTCCCGCTTTACGGACTAAGCCTTATAATTCTTTTTCTGCTTTCCTTCACTGATGTAAGTTTCATTAAATCCCCAGGATTACAGAAAACCGTACTGTTCATATTCATGGCAGTCTGCATAACCTGTATCGAATACGTTGCAGGTCTTATTTTCATCAAGGGAATGAACATTAAACTCTGGGATTACAGCAGAAACCGGTTCAACATAAAGGGAATCATCTGCCTTCAGTATTCGTTTTACTGGATAATTCTAAGCGCAGTTTATTACTTTCTGATTCACCCGAAGATTCTTTCCTGGCTTTACTGGTTTACAAACCATCTGACTTTCAGTTTTACAGTAGGATTTTTCTACGGAATTTTCTTCATGGATCTGTGCTATACATTCAATCTCTCTGCAAAAATAAGAAAATACGCAAAGGAAGAAAAAATAATCATCCGTTACGAAAACCTCAAAAACTCATTCAGAAAGAAAAACGAAGAGTTCCTTCAGAAAACAAGATTTCTCTTCCCTCTAAAATCAGAAAAAAAGCCCCTCAGGGAAATGCTCGCAGAAATTTTCAATGCAAAGCAGTAAAAAAATGTTTTAAAACAAAAAACCGCCCTTTACGCAGAATAATTGCATAAAAGGCGGTCTTATGTCATGCAAGACAAACTTATTTTGTTTCAGCAGTCTTCATGCCATAGCGCTTGTTGAAGCGGTCGATACGTCCGGCAGTATCAACAAGTTTCTGCTTTCCTGTATAGAAAGGATGGCATGCAGAACAGATTTCAACTTTGATATCCTCAACAGTTGAACGTGTTTCGATTACGTTGCCACATACACAAGTAATCTTTGTAAGTTTGTACTCAGGGTGGATTCCCTCTTTCATAATGTAACTCCTGTCTTGCCCGACAGCAAAGCAACCCCAGTCACCACTAGCTTGTGCAAAAAAAAGGCACATCTATCATTCCATCACTGTTAGGAAGCAAATTGCAGCCACAAGAAAATTTATTTGTTCCCTAAAATATAAGGGAAACATTCCGTTTAGTCAATAAATGCCTGTCAGAAACCTGACCGTCATTCACCGGCCGTGCCGGTATTCATCATTGAAAGGAACGCATTATTATCCTTTGACTTACGCATTTTATCCATTATAAGTTCAAGAATATCTGCATCTTCCATAGGGTTCAGCACTTTACGGAGAACCCACATTTTCTGAAGTTCAGCTTCAGTAAGCAGAAGTTCCTCACGTCTTGTACCAGACTTTTTAATGTTAATTGCCGGGAAAAGCCTTCTCTCAGCAAGTTTTCTGTCAAGATCGATTTCCGAGTTACCGGTTCCCTTGAATTCTTCAAAAATAACCTCATCCATACGGCTTCCGGTTTCAATAAGGGATGTAGAAATAATCGTAAGGGAACCACCCTCTTCTACATTACGGGCAGCACCAAAAAATCTCTTCGGCTTATGAAGTGCATTTGAATCAACACCACCGGAAAGAACCTTTCCTGATGTAGGAACCGTCTGGTTATAAGCACGTGCCAGACGTGTAATGGAATCAAGAAGAATTACAACGTCTTTTTTATGCTCAACAAGACGCTTTGCCTTTTCAAGAACCATTTCTGCAACCTGAACATGACGGGTAGCCTGTTCATCGAATGTAGAAGAAATAACTTCTCCCTTAATGGCTCTTTCCATTTCCGTAACTTCCTCAGGACGTTCATCAATGAGGAGAACGATAAGGTATACTTCCGGATTGTTTGTAGTTATTGCATTTGCAACCTTCTGCATGAGGGTTGTCTTTCCTGCTTTAGGAGGAGCAACAATCAAAAGACGCTGTCCTTTACCTATAGGTGCAAACAAATCTACTATACGGGTACTTAATTCCGTAGAAACCGTTTCAAGGCTGAGTTTTTCATTCGGATAAAGAGGTGTAAGATTCTCAAAAGGAACTCTTGTCTGAGCAACCCTTGGATCATCAAAATTTACAGTCTCAATACGAAGAAGTGCAAAAAATCTTTCACCTTCTTTAGGACTTCTAATCTGACCGTAAATAGTATCTCCGGTCTTAAGATTAAAAAGACGGATCTGACTTGGAGAAATATAAATATCATCAGATCCAGGAAGATAACTGTTCTGCGGCGAACGTAAGAAACCATAACCGTCAGGAAGAATCTCCAGAGCTCCGCTGGCAAAAATAATTCCACCGTGTTCTGTATGAGCCTTCAGAATCCAGAAAATCAAATCCTGCTTTTTCATAGGAGCAAGATCATCTGCAAGCAGACCATACTGAGTAGCAAGATTTCTCAATTCCGGCATACTCATTTTTGTCAGATTATTTATTTCAAGACGTGGTTTTGATTCATATTCTTCAGGATTTTCTATTTTCTGTGCAGCTTCAACAGCCTCTAAACGCTCCTGAAGATTCCGTTCGTTATTTCTATAATTATTATAGCGACGATTGTTATAACGTCCGTTATTCTGATAAGAATTATTCTGATATCCGTTATTCTGATAGCGGTTATTCTGCCAGCGGCGGGGCTGATACTCCCTGACAGGTTCTGCTGAAGCCTCTCCCTGCTCCGAACGTTCAGCATGTTCCGTGTGTTCTGCCTGAGCAGTATTTTCTGCAGATGTGTTTTCTCCTTCAGCGGGAGTTTCAACTGCAACCGGTTCACTTACCGGCTCAACAGCAGGGGAATCAGCAGCAACAGATTCTTCCTGAGGTTCAGGAGAAGCTGCAGCCTCTTCTGTTTCCGCAGCAGCTTTTTTTACAACCCTGCGGCGCTTAGGTTTTACTTCTTCCTGTTTTTCTTCCACAGCATCTGCTGTTTCAGAACCATTTACCTGTTCAGTCTGAGATTTTTCAGTTTCCTTTGATTCCGTAGAGCGGCGTCTGATAATAGCCATATAAACTCCATCTAAAAATTAAAAATATCTAATGGGATTAAACTTAAAGAAATTCCGTAAAAAAAGAAAGGAAAAAAAGTCGGGATGACAGGATTCGAACCTGCGACCCTCTGGTCCCAAACCAGATGCGCTACCAGCTGCGCTACATCCCGTAACAGATGGAGGATGAGGGGATCGAACCCCCGACATTCTGGGTGTAAACCAGACGCTCGTACCAACTGAGCTAATCCTCCAAATGAAGTAAGAAGAATATATAAAATTATATTTTTTTTGTCAATAGCAATTACTATTTTTTTTATAAATAAATAAAAGTTTTATCATATCAAAATCTATAATTAGACTAGAAATTTAGCCCGCACTGATGTATAATTGAAAAATCAGACTTCGGAGGATTCTTCCGGAATTAATAATTTAGGAGAATAAAATGAAAAGAACAGAATTAGTTGACGCTATTGCAAAAGACACAGGTCTTACAAAAAAAGATGCAGACGCAGCTATTAAATCTTTTATCGAAAACGTAACAAAAGCTATATCTTCAGGTGATGACGTTGCTCTCGTAGGCTTTGGAACCTTCACAGTATCAGAGCGTGCAGCAAGAGACGGAATCAACCCTCTCACAAAAGAAAAGATTCATATTCCTGCAGCAAAAGCTCCAAAATTCAAGGCAGGAAAAGCTCTTAAGGATGCTGTAAACAAGAAATAATTACCTTTTGTAAACAGATATATAAAAAAAGCTGCAGTAATGTTTTTGAAGTGCCCCCTTTGCCGGACACTTTAACATCTGCAGCTTTTTTTTGTCCTGATAAAACCTATTCAAAAATACGTCTGTAAACCCTTTCTGGAACCCCGGCTTTTTTAAATGCCTTTTCCGTAAGTACATCCCCTGCCCCAAGCTCTATAAGATAGCGGCAGGTCTTTATATAAGGAAGGGCTCCTTCATCAAGAAGTTTAAAATCCTCTTCCGTCATTTTTGATTCATCATAATAAAACTCGTAATCGTCATCATAGGCAATTTCTTCAAGATACTCAAAAGGAAAATCCCAGATGTCAGGACCACAGGATACAAGAAGATCCGGACATTTTTTAACCTTTCTGTCCTCATACTTTTTTTCAACAGTCTTATTCCAGTCTGCACCACATTCAATCAAAAAAGAAACTTTTTCAAAAAGGTCTTCAGGCAGAATATCAAAATAAATATTTGACAGTAAATCTTCAAAAACTTTATCTAATGCAGCCTGTACCTTAGCTTTATCTTCACGTTCCATAAGAAGACTGAATGTTTCCTTGTAAAGTGAAGAATTTTCATCAGTCAGATCACAAAAACTAAAACTATTAAAGAAAAAATACTCAAAGCAGGTCCATTCCCTGTTGTAATATATAATTCCATCCGTTGAATATCCTGCATCAAGGAATTTTTTTATTAAGATGGAAGAAGAAACAGGATCAGATCTGTATTTCTCCAGCAGAATAAGCAGTACAGACTTTTCATTTGTATCATTATAATGCATGGAATTAGCAATTATATTCCTTCCCTTAGCCTTATCAAAATACCAGTTAAATTTTCTGCCGGTAATACAGTTTTTATTAACAAGATCAGCTGCATCATATTCTTTAATCAGGTAATAGAGGGCATATTCAGCCCAGGCTCCTGAATCAAGAAGAAGATTCTGAAATTCCATTTCTTCCTTTGTCCATACCTGACTGTCTTCCGTAATATCATCATCTTCATCACTGTCCCAGTTGTAAACCTTTTTCCTGTAAGTTTCTTCAAGGAATACTTCAAGAGGATGTTTTCCTGCCTTAGAAACTGCATTCAGGTCCAGGCCATGCTTAATATAAAGACGGACTATTTCAAGCACATAGCCATTAATTTCTTCTTCCGCAAATTTATGAAGGATATTTTCACCCGATGAATTACAGCTTCCGGCAGAAACTCCCTCAGAAAAAAGCCAGAAAATCATGTCCATAGCTTTTTTACCGGACTCTGCATAAGAGGCTGCATCTGCTGAATAACCTGCAGCCAGATAATAATCCCGCTCCCGCATACACTCTGTATATCTTTCAGCCAGATAAAACAAAGGGGTATAATCATAAATATTTTCAGGTATCTTCATTCCTAAAGAAAGAAAATACTTTGCCATATCAAGGTCGAGCATGTTAATTGAAGCTCCCATTGGACTTCTGGAATATTCCTTTTTCGAAGAATTCTTTTTACATTCCCCTTCAAAATCAAGGCCAAGCTTATTAAGGACTGAAAAATAATACTTAATTTTTTCATTATCCTCCCGGCCTATCTGGAAGGTAATATGATCCAGGGTTTCATTGTAGGAAGTTACAAGGGGAGCTGTCTTTTCAAACTCAGCCCTGTCATCCATGGTAAAGGCAGAAATAAGCATTTTTTCTGAATAGGAAGCTCCATGTTTTAAAAGAATGGCTGCAACCTGCTCATTATTACCTCCATACTTCCAAGCTTCCAGGGCAGACATACCCTTCTCCCCATAATAATCATCCTCAACAGTCCTGCCTGCAACTGCAAAACCACACTTAATGAGATATTCACTCATAGCAGGGTCTTCATTAAAGGCTGCAGAATAGAGAAGAAGATTTGTATTTTCTGCCTTACACTTTTCAAGTTCCTTATAAAGGCTGTCATCTTTCTTAAACTCTTCCGGACTTCCAAAAGCAGCAATGGATTCAGCAGTCTTTTTATAAGGCATAAAAATATTATCCTCATAAGGTATTTCCATGGTAACTGCAAAAGAAGGTTTTTCCAAAGGATAAACATTAAAAATCATGGAATAATCCCCGGAATAATAGATGTCAGAAATATCGAACCTGAAGTTAAGGGAACGGCCCTCTAATTTTTTAAGAACGTAAAGAACATTTTCCAGAGACTTTTCCCCGGCCAGAGATTCCTTTATATTCCAGTTCTGATTTTCCCACACATAAAATTTAAGACGGGGATCATAAGAGACAGGCAAACCGGCAGTTTCCTCATGCCAGGTAAAAAGATAATGCCTGCCGTCAGGATTCAGGAACATTGCATACTGATTTGTAGAATGACCTGCTCCGGTTCCTGGAAAAAAATCATCAAGCATCGTGCCCCTTAAAGAAAAATTCGGTCTTGTCCAGTATTTCTCTCCGCTTTCCCAGTCAACTGCCCTTGCAAGAATAAATCCATCCTTTTCCATTACATTTTCAGAACCAACATCCAGCTCATAAAGGCCTTTAAGCATTCTCTTACGTTCAGGATCATAACGGAAAATCATTTCAGCACTTGAATAATAAGCTCCATATTCCCTCTGCCTGTCAATTGCAGCATTAATACAGATTTCATCAATACAGCAGTCATTATCAGCAAGACTACCCTGATAAACCTCTTCGATTACGATTTTAACCTTAGAACAAAGGGAATCATATTTTCCAAAGTAAATACTATCGGCAGAAGGATCGTCCTTAAACTCTACAGAAACGGATTTTTTTTCATCATCATCAAAAATGAAGCGGGCTTTTTTTACACGATTATTTTTCCAGTAGTAGGCAAGATTTCCAAAGCCGTTTTTAACTGTAATCATCTCAATTGTAACAGGCTTTTCAAGAATAAGTTCTATCCATTCACCCCTTCCGTCGCCAGAAGAACCTTCTACCCAGCATTCATAACTGGCATTACAGATATTATCTGCCTTATACTTATCTTCCAGAGCAGAACTTGCCCTGACTTCCTTTACTCTCACATACTCAGGAACCATAATCCTGTTATAAGCAACCCATTCATCATAAGTAAAGGTCTTTGATGCGGTAACAACAGTTTCTACAGGCGTATTTCCAAAAGAATACTGATAATAGCCCCCTGAAGAAGAACAGTAAATGGGATGATCCGGCATATGAATTACCTTAAGGCTGTCGCAGTCCTTAAATGCTTCGTCCAGATACCCGTCAAAATCATAAAGATAAACTTCTTTAAGAAGAGGACAGGACGAAAAACTTCTGTACCCTATATGATGAATTGTATTCTGAGGAAAATAAACATATTCAAGATTTGGACAGGCTGCAAAAGATCTGGAAGAAACAGATGTAAGCCCGGAAGGCAGCTTTATTCCACCAAGGCTTTTAACTGAATTAATTGATTCATATGGAATGTCATCATTTTCCTGCCCGTCAGCAACAGACAGGGCTGAAAGATCTATATAAAAAATACAGTTAGATTTTGCTTTTAAAGATTCTGAAAGTTTACTCCAGAAAGAAGCATCAATATTACCGGAAGAAGGCTTAATCTGATATTTTTCAGGCTTTTCCTGACTTCCTTCCCGGCATTTAAGGA